>NZ_JBSVWS010000103.1:0-21469 GCF_054071155.1 Pseudomonas sp. SDO5532_S415
TTGATCTGTGGCGTTCACAAAACCACTGTGGGAGCGAGCCTGCTCGCGAAGGGGCCAGCCGAAGCAACACAAAACTCAGACAAAAAAAGCCCCCGACCACCCCACTGCGGATAGGGAACGCAGCGGGCTGGGCGGGGGCTTTTGTTTTGCTTGAGGCTTACTGCGCGATGGTCTTCACCGAAACCCCACGTTCGATTGGCGTCGTACGCCCGTAGATATCCTCGAACCGCTCGATATCGTCCTCACCCAGGTAGCTGCCCGATTGCACTTCGATGATCTCGAGTGGAATCTTGCCCGGGTTGCGCAAGCGGTGAACCGAAGCAATCGGAATGTAGGTCGACTGGTTTTCGGTCAGCAGGAACACGTTCTCGTCGCAGGTCACTTCGGCGGTGCCGCTGACGACGATCCAGTGCTCGGCACGGTGGTGGTGCATCTGCAGCGACAGGCACGCGCCCGGTTTGACCGAGATGTGCTTGACCTGGAAGCGCCCGCCCATGTCCACCGAGTCGTAGGAGCCCCACGGACGATAGACTTCGCAATGGTTCTGGGTTTCGCTGCGACCCTGTTCGTTGAGGGTGTTGACCATCTGTTTCACGCCTTGGACCTTATCCTTGTGCGCAATCATCATGGCGTCCTTGGTTTCGACGACGACGATGTTTTCCAGGCCGATCACCGATACCAGTTTGCCGTTGCCGTGGATCATGCAGTTGCGGCTGTCCTGGACCACCACATCGCCTTTGGTGACGTTGCCGTTGGCGTCTTTTTCATTCACTTCCCACAGCGAGGACCAGCAGCCGACGTCGCTCCAGCCCGCGGTCAGCGGCACCACGCAGGCGCGCCGGGTTTTTTCCATCACCGAATAGTCGATGGAGTTGTCCGGGCAGCAGGCGAAGGTGGCTTCGTCGATGCTGACGCTGTCGGCATCTTGCTGGCTGCGTTCCAGGGTCAGCAGGCAGGTGTCGTAGATGTCCGGATCGTGCTTTTTCAGTTCTTCGAGGAAGCGGCTGGCGCGGAACAGGAACATGCCGCTGTTCCAGAAGTAGCCGCCGGACTGGACGAACTCGGTGGCACGTTTCACGTCGGGTTTTTCGACGAAGTGCGAGACACGGCTGACGCCTTCAGGCAACAGCGAATCGTTGGTCGACTTGATGTAGCCGTAGCCGGTTTCCGGTTTGGTGGCCGGTACGCCGAACAACACCATTTCACCGTTTTCGGCTGCAACGGTGGCCAGGGCCAGGGCACGTTGCAGGGCTTTCTGGTCTTCCAGCACGTGGTCGGCCGGCAGTACCAGCATCAACTCGTCGCGACCTTCATTGACCAGCATCATCGCGGTCAGGGCCACCGCCGGCGCGGTGTTGCGGCCGAACGGTTCCATCAGGATGCGCTGGGTTTCCAGCTTGCGGGCGGTCAGTTGCTCGTTGACGATGAAACGGTGGTCCTTGTTGCAGACCACGATCGGGGTGTCCATGCCTTCGAAGACCAGGCGCTCCAGGGTTTGCTGGAACAGCGTGTGCTCGCCGGTCAGGGCCAGGAACTGCTTAGGGAACTGCTTACGGGAAAGCGGCCAAAGACGTGAGCCGCTACCACCGGAGAGGATGACTGGAATCATGGTGTTACTCCTTGAAAATCGTTTGGTTAGGCTTTTGTGGGAGCTAGCCTGCTGGCGATGGCATCACCTCGGTACATCAACAAAACCGAGTGGCCTGCATCGCCGGCAGGCCGGCTCCCACAGAGAACCGGGTCAGTTCGGAAAATTTTTAGCGCGTCGACACCGGGCGTTTCACCCAGACTGGCGACAGGCTGCTGCCGTTACCGGTGACGTACAGCACCGCCGCTTCACCGCGCTCCAGGGCGACCGGCTTCACGTCGCCGACTTTCTTGTCGCCATCGTATAGCGCCAGGCTGACTTTCACCGGGTTGATTTCACGTTCGCCACGGCCCTTGGCGGCCACGTTCGGCACTACGTCGGTCTTGCCATCGGCGGTCTTCAGGGTCAGTGCCTTGTCGCTGAGGTTCTGCACGCGGACCAGGGATTTCTGTTTGTTCTTGAACGGCGGCTCTTCGATCAGTTGCGGCGCGCCGCCGGCGTTGTTGACCAGGGTGTAATAGTGATCGCCGGCCAGTTTCACCGGCAGGGTCTGGCTACCGACCTTGGCGCTGTAGTCGCCGCCCGGCATGAAGCTGAAGTCAGTGCTGGACAGTGGCGCGACTTCGCTCAGGTTGGTGCTGCCGACGGTGGCGCTGACTTCAGCGTTGGCGGCGTTGTAGACACGCACGAAGGTCGAGCCTTTCGGGGCGGTCGGGCCGTACAGCGCGGAGTCGCCAGCGGCGAAGGCCTGCATCGAGAGCACACTCATACCAGCAACCAGTGCAAAGGTCTTGGCGAGACGACGAGGAGTAGTAGTGAAAGTCATGGTAGTACCTCTCTCTTTCAGTTTTGCGCCCGGTCGGGCGTCTCGGATTTAGTGTTTGCGGCTACGTTTTGTTGGCGGGCGCCGGCTTGTTTAAGCTCTGCGACCCACTGCGGGTCGGCGTCGCCGATTTCGTTGTTCACAGGCAGATAGCGTTCAGGAAACTCCCAGATCAGCACCTGTGGCGGGCTGTTCTTGAAAGCGTCGCTTTTGAGGTAGCTGAGCATCGGCAGTACCGGGCCGTGGCCGTCTTCGGCGTAACTGACCACGTCACTGCGCAGGGCTTGTTTCAGCGCGCCCACAAAATTCCAGTTGGGGTTGGCGCTGTAGCTGGTGCCGATCAGCGCGACCGGCACTTCGGTGTTGGCGAACAGCGCGTCGTCACCGGCCGGTTGGTCACCAGCGGCTATGGTGTTGCGCTTTTGCAGTGGCTCTTGCGCCGGCATCAGGTTTTCGAACAGCGGGTCCAGCGGCAGGAACAGACGCAGGTCGCCCTTGTGGGTAATGTTTTCCGCAGGTTCGGTGACGAAGTCTTGCGGGTCACCGCTCAAGGGGAACTTGTCGGCAATGGTCTTGGCCAGGCGATTGGCGGCGATCTCGGCACCTTCCGGGGTCCAGTGGGTGTCGGTGCGCAGGAACACTTGCTTGCCGTCGCGTTTGGCCGCTTGCAATGGACCCAGCAAATCAGGAGCAGGAATCCGGTCGGCGGCCAGGCGCTGGTGGAAATCCTTGTAGAGGTTGGCGTGGATACTGGCCGGTTTAACCTCGCCCAGGTGTTCCGGGTACAGGCGTACCTTGGCCGGCACCACTGCCATCACCAGTTGCACGCCTTGCTTTTTCAGGGTCTGGCGCACGCCTTCGACCAGCGCGTAATTGCCTTGCAGGTTCAGCTCTTCGTTGACGATCGGGTGGAACTCTTCATCGCTGTACAACCATTGGTCGCGACCGAGCACCACGCCCGGACGACCTTCGTTGAACAGTTTGAAGTCCAGCGCCGCCCAGAGGTTGGTGCCCAGGCGCTTGATCGGGAACTCGTCGTCGTAGTGCGTTTCCACGGCCTTGGTCCAGCGGCCGTTAAGCACCGTCGCATCGGCGTTGGTACTGAAGCCCAGGAAGCTGCGAACCGACCACAGGCCCAGGGCCAGCAGGGTCACCAGGAACAGGGCGATGTAGAAGATGCGTAATGAGCGGGTCATGGTCAGATCCCTCAGAACTGGAAGTAAAGGAACGGCGAGAAGCTTTGCGCCGAGAGTTTGAGAATCGAGGCGATGAACAGCAGCAGGACCAGGGCGCGCATCACGTAGCGCGACCAGTCAGCGGTCCAGTAGGCCGGTTGCACCTGGGCTTCGACGCCGACGGTGTAGCCAGGCTGGTGGATGCTGGCCGGGTTATCCCCAGGCACGGCCTTGATCGTTCCGGCTGTTGCGGCAGCCGGGCCATCCGCATCGACATTCACCGCAGGCTTGGTCTTCTCTGGCTGTTGATTGCTGTAGAAGTCGCGCAGGCCGAAGAACGCCAGGGTCACGTAGGCCACGATCAGCGTCGCCACTTGCAGGCCAGTGAGGCTGGCCTGGTTGAGTTCCGACAGCGACCAGTCGCCGAAGCTGAACATCGCGCCGTACATGCGACCGGCCACGTGCAGGTTTTCCGCACGGAAAATCACCCAGCCCATGACCACCAGCAGGAAGGTCAGCGCCCAGCGGATCGGGTTGAAGCTGCGCGGCGAAGTGTTCAGACCGATGGCTTTCTCAATGGCCAGCCACATGCCGTGCCACGCACCCCAGACGATGTAGGTGATGTTCGCACCGTGCCACAGGCCTCCGAGCAGCATGGTCAGGAACAGGTTGCGATAGGTCGTCAGCGTACCTTTGCGGTTGCCGCCCAGGGTGATGTACAGGTAGTCGCGCAGCCAGGTCGACAGGCTGATGTGCCAGCGCCGCCAGAACTCGGTGATCGACTGGCTGATGTACGGCTGCTTGAAGTTTTCCATGAAGCGGAAACCCATCATCAAGCCCAGGCCGATGGCCATGTCGCTGTAGCCGGAGAAGTCGAAGTACAGCTGCGCGGTGTACGCCAGTGCGCCAAGCCAGGCATCGCCCGTGGTCGGGTTTTGCAGGGCGAAGCAATGGTCGGCCACCACCGCGAGGGTGTCGGCGATGAAGACCTTCTTGATGAAACCCTGCATGAACCGTGTGCAGCCCTCGGAGAATTTGTCGAGGGTGTGGGTACGGTTGTTGAACTGATCGGCGAGGTCGCGAAAACGCAACACGGGGCCGGCGATCAGGTGCGGGAAGATCGCCACGAACGCCGCGAAATCGATCAGGTTGCGGGTCGCCGGGGTGTCACCACGGTAGACGTCGATGATGTAGCTGATGGACTCGAAGATGTAGAACGAGATCCCGATCGGCAACAGCACGTGGGTCAGGATGAACGGCTCCAGGCCCACCGAGGTCATCATGGCGTTGATGCTGTCGACACCGAAGTTGGCGTACTTGAAGTAGCCGAGGATGCACAGGTCGACGACCACGCCGAGCAGCAGCCAGCGCTGTGCCGGTTTGGTCCTGACCCCGGCGGCGCCGACTTTCAGGCCGATCCAGTAGTTCCACAGCGTGACGGCGGCGAACAGCGCCAGGAAGTCCACACGCCACCAGGCGTAGAACATGTAGCTGGCGATCAGCAGCAGCAAATTGCGATAGCGTTGCCCGCTCAGGTAGTACAAGCCGAGAAAGATCGGCAAGAACAAAAACAGGAACACGTTGGACGAAAAAACCATCCCGATCTCTCCTTGTTTGAATCAACAGTCAAGGGCCAACGGCCCCCCCAAACCCCCCACAGTAATCTGGAGGGCAAACATCACTTCACTGTGGGAGCGAGCCTGCTCGCGAAAGCGTTGTGCCAGTCGACATTTTTGGTGAATGACAGACCGCATTCGCGAGCAGGCTCGCTCCCACAAGGGATTGCATTTGTCTTACGAGCCTTTGCCTTTTTCGTTTGCCGGGTCGTAGACCTTGGTCAGGTCACCCCCGAGGCGGAAGGTCTTGAACGGTTGCATCTCGTGCTTCTTCTCCAGCACCTGCGGCGAGCAGGTGTAGAGCGTGCAGAACGGTTCGAGCCAGGCAAATTTGGAGTCGACCTTCAGGTCGGTCATGTCCTGTTCCTTGCCGTTCTTCTTCTCGAACGCGTCCGGGTCTTTCACCCCGGCCAGCACGCGATCACCCAGGCGCTTGAGGGCGCCGTTGTTTTCCTGGCGCAGATCCACACCGTTGACCTGGGCGAAACTGGCGATCATCGCCAGCGGTGGCAGGGCGTAGTTGTGGTAGGCGAGGGCGCGTTGCTGACGCTTGAGTTCGTTGGGCAAGAAGCCCTGGGCGTCGACCTGATTGACGCCGACCTTGTATTCCTTCACCGCCCAATCGAACAGGTCGCGGCGGTTAGTGGCGATGGACGTTGCCATCACCGACCAGGCAGCCCAGTACGAATGGTTGTTGGTTTTGTCCAGCGGCAGGTTGTCCCAGTCGCTGACCACCTGATCGGCCATCTTGCTGAACCAGGCTTCGATCAGTTGCGACTCCTGCTGATGGTTGGCCAGCGGATGGGAGTCGGAGAACTTCAGGCGAATGTACGACGACGCCATGCTGCCCAACGCCCATTTGCGCATGGACTTGCCGGTGTGGTTGAAGTCCTTGGACATCAACGCATCGGCCTTGGCCCAGGCGGTCAGCCAATTCAAGGTGCACTCCAGCTGTTCCGGACGACCGTCACGCATGAACTGCATCACGCGCTTGCTGGTGCCGCGCTCGATTTTGGTGATGTCGGCGGTGCTGTCGCGGAAGGCTTTTTCCGATTGCACGTTCAGTGTCGAACGGGCCTTGTCCGAGCCTTCGTACTTGCTGCGAAACTGCAGCGAACCGGTGTACGGCGTCGGCATGGCGTCACAGCCTTCGCTCTTGTCGCCGGTTTTGACTTTCTCGATCGGCGCGAAGTAGCCCTGAGGCGGACGCAATGGCGCGGCCGCTTGAGTCGCGCCGGCGAACATCGCCAGGCTCAAAAGCGTCAGTGTTGCAAGTTTCGGATTGCGCATAGCAGACCTCATTGCCCGGCTGAAGCGGTACGTTGCTCAGCGCCCGGGAATACGTTGCGTTTGCAGATTTTCGCTTCGACTTTCTGCGGCGCGGCACCTGCTTTTTCAGGTCCCTGGATTTCGACGGCCAGCAGATTCTGCGAGGCCCAGTCTTCGTCCGTGCGCAACTCGAAGGCGAAACGCCCGTCGGTGTCGGAGGTTTCCGGTTTGTCGATCTTGATGTCCTCGTGGCGCCCGTTCATGTACCAGAGGGTGGCTTGCAGGGTTTTCACCGAGGTATCGGCGAAGCGGATGTCGACCTGGTGACTGCTGTTACGCAGGTCGAGGTTTTTGCTGTTGACCATCAATTCGTTTTTGCCCGGTTTCAAGGTGGTGCTGCCGGACATCTGTGCGGCCTTGCCTTCGCAACCGTTGTCCAGCAGCGCCATCATCTGGCGGTAGATGGTTTCCTGGTCGAGGCGATAGAGCGGCGAGAATTCCCAGATGAGAATTTTCGGCGGGTTCTTCTGGAACTCGTCGCTGCCCAGGTATTGCAGCATCGAACCTTCCAGGCCGCCGCCGGGGAACGCCACGTTGAGAATGTCGGCGCCGATGGCCTCTTCGAGGAAACCGGCGAAGTTGTAGTTCTTGCCGCTGTGGCTGGTGCCGACCAGGGTGATTTCCGGATTGCCGGAATCGCCGAACAGATCGCCATCGCCCGCTTCGCCCTTGGGCTCGGTGGTGAATTGATCCATGTACTGGATCGCGTAGCTGGTGCCACAGAGTTGACCGGCCATGTTGTGCAATGTTCCGGTCTTGCCCATGCGACCCGACTTATGGGTCTCGAATTCGCGCTTGGGAATGTCGGCGAAGGCCGGGATCTGCTTGACCTTTTCGGCGACGACTTTTGCCGTGCGCTGGGCGCCATATGGAGTCCAGTGCTGGTCGCCGCGGAAGTAGAAGTCGTGGGCGGGCAGGGTCTCAGGCAGTTGTTCGTTGGTCAGCGGCGACAGGTCCGGCACTACATAACCCATCTGCGCGAAACGGCCGAGCATGGTCTTGTAGTTCTTCAGAGCCTTGTCGAAATCGAAGCTGGCCTTTTCGGCCGGGTTGAGCTTGTTGCGGTTCACCAGGCCACGGGTCGGCTGGTAGACGATCACCAGTTCCACGCCTTTGCTCTTGAACGCATCGTGCAATTGCTTCATGCGTTTGTAGCCGGCGGGGGTGGTGTCGAACTCGGTGCGCAAGTCCTCTTGCGTACGGAACAGCCAGTCACCCTGAGCCTGCACCAGCGTGGTGAAGTTCTGCTGGTAGCGGGTGGTGTAATTCTTCGGGTCGTGGGCGGCCGGGCACAGGCTGCAGCACGGTTCGGCCGAGAATTTCGGCGCCTGGGGTTCATCGGCACGCGCGCCGGTGCTGGCGGCGAGAATGCCGGCCGTCAGGGCCGACAGGCTGAGTAATTTGATCAAGTGTGGGTGCATAAAATTATCCTCAGTCCCGCATTTCGGTCTGGCGTTCGACAGGGTCGATCAGCACGGCTTTCTGCTGGCGCACCAGCAGGTCGAGAATTTCATCCTGGCGCTCGCCGAGAATTCCCGAGAAGCTGATGCCGCTGGATTTGGTCGGCGCGAGCATGGACACGCGATACAGCTCGACACTCAGTGGCGAGTCGATGGACAGCGGGCCGCTGCCGTTGGCCGCGAGTTCACCACCGACCACGATCAGCGACACCTGGGCGTCGAACGGATCGAGCTTGATGTCGCGGTCGGTATTGGTCAGGTCCTTGATGTGGCCGTAGACACCGGTCAGGCCGTTGGCCATGGCGACGTTTTCGTAGAGGCGAATGTTCACGCTGTTACGAATGCGGATACCGTGGCGACGGTTGCTGAGCACCTTGTTGCCCCACAACAGGTTGTCGGCACTCTCGTAGAGGGTGATGCCGTCGGTGTGGTTCTGGTAGATCTCGTTGTAGGCAATGATGTTGTTGACGCTGTTACGGTCGATCACGATGCCGGACAACTTGTTGTCGTAGCTGCGGTTGTTGAAAATGAAGCTGTCGTTGACCTCACGGGAAATAATGATCCCGTGCTTCTTCTTGGTACCAAACACCGTGTTGTCGGCGATGACCAGGCCATGGGAGCGGTCATGGGGGTCGATGCCGTAGACGATGTTGTCTTTGTAGGTGTTGCCCTTGACCACGAAGTCGCGGGTTTCGTAGCAGTAGAAGCCGTACCACATGTCCGAGAATTCGGAGCCGACGATCCAGCCGGTCGGTTCAGGACGCTTGAGCACCTTGGCCATGTTCGGCGTGTACTGGGAAATACTCACGCCGTAGGACTTACTGTTGGCGTAGCCGAAGCTGGCCATCTTGCTGTTGGCGATGTAGGTCTGGGTACCGCCCCAGGCCAGGAGGAACGGGCGGAATTCATTCGGCGAACGAAAGGTTGCAGGACCGTTGTCCTTCTCGCGCCAGCCGGTGATTTTGGTATCGCGCACAAACAACTGGCCATCGTTGACCAGGAACGAACCGGCCTCCTGGGACAGGCGCAGTTCCTGGGTCTGCTTGTCGATTTCCAGGATGCCTTTCTCACCTACTACAATCGGCAATTTGGCAAGGAACACCCCCGGCGAGGTTTCGCTGAAATACTGCTTGGGCAGTTTTTTCGCCAGGTCCTTGAGGTTCATGTAGCCGTCGTCGATGAAGATCGCCTGCGGGATGCCGTGCTGACGCACCACCCACTCGGCCATCTTGTTGTCGCCGCCGATGAAGTCCTTCAGGGCGTTCTCTTGCATCATCCGGCGCACACTGATTTTGCCGGCCTTGCTGCGCACGATTTTCGCGGCGACGGCCTCGGCGGTGTAGCCCGAGACGTCCGGCAGTTTTGGCTGGGCCAGCTCCAGCGGCGCTGTCGGTGCGCTGCTGACGGTGTAGGTCTTGGCCTGTTGCAGTTCTTTGGCCATGGTTGCCGGCTTGCCCTGTTGAGGGGCAGCCGGCTCCACATTGGCGAAGGCGCTCGCGCTGGCCAGCAGCATCGCGCCGGCCAACAGGCTGATCGAGCCTTTTCGGGCTTGATGATTCATCTGGGAGACTCCCTTCGCAATGTGCATCAGAAGCGCCAGATCACGTCGATGAACGCGCGGTGCATATACGAATCGACTTCCTTGCCGTAGGCATCGCCCGGCTTGAACACACCACCACGCAAACGCACCAGGGCGGAAGGCTCGTCGATCGACTGGCTCAACCCTGCCGGCAACAGGCCTTGCTTGAAGTACTTGGTGACCACCAGGTCCATTTCCTGACCCATGTCTTTTTCGCCATCGGCCAGCGGCAGCGAGGTGCTGGACAGCACGGCACCGGTGATGTCGTCGGTGTCGTTCTGCACGGCATCGATGCCGTTGCTGCCGACTGGCTTGTTGCCGTCGACACGCCAGAATTTGTGGTAGATCAGGCTGGCGTCGTATTCGTCGTTGAGCATCCACGAACCGAACAAGGTCGCGGTTTGCAAGTTGTTCATTTCGCCGCGGAAGGCCTCGCCGAAACGGTGTACCCGCGAGCGTGTACCGGTGAAGTTCGAGCGGTTGCTTTCCAGGCCGTTCTGTTCGTAATCGGCGCTGGCACGGGCGTACGCCGCACCGACTTGCCATTGCGGATCGAGGCGCAGGCGCACGCCCAGGTCAGTGGCCCAGCCGTCGACATCACCGCTGCGCTTGGCTTGTGCGGGCGCGGTGCCATCGGCGTTCAGCGGGTTGACCGTGTCGCGGTCGCCGCTCATGCCGGTGATGCTGCCCCAGTAGTTGACGGTATTGGTGTTGCGCCAGTTGTAGGCATCGCTGTCGGCGGTAAGGCCGAGCCAGCTGATGTCGCCGTTCTGTTTCTTGTCCAGCGAGTCGCCGGGTTCACCCGGCGTCGGGTAATCTAGCTTGCCGTCATCGTGGGTGTGATGACCGCGAATGCCGACCCAGTTGCCTGGCATCCACTGATACGCGGTATCGGCGTAGACGTGCAGGCGATCCTTGTCTTTCGGCGCCAGTTCTTTGAGGTCGGTGCGGTACTCGCTGAAGCGTTCGGCGATACCGGCGTTGGCCCGCAGCAGGGTGGTGTCGAAGGTCCAGTTCAAGGCTTCGATGTTGGTATCGCGCCATTGGCCGTCGTCGTTGCGCAGGCGCTGGCGACCGAACTTCAGGATCTCGCCGGGGTAGGGCGTGAAGCCGCTGTAGCCGACCCAGAACTCGCGCATCGCCAGGTAGTTTTTCTTGGTCTTGCGATCACCGTTGTCGGTGGTCTGGGTACCGTCGTTATCGGACTCCTGCAGCGTGTCGGTCTCGATGATGTCGGTGGACGTCACGGCCTGCCCCATGGCGTAGGCACTCCACGCGCCGCTCTCGCCATAGACCCACGGACGCAGGTCGAGACCCAGGCCATTGACGTCGCCACCGCTCTGGGTGCCCAGGTCACGGTCGTCTTCGGACTGGCCGGTGATTTTCACGTCCAGGCCGTAGTTCTTGGTTTCTTCAGTCATCGCCGCCAGTGTCGGGCACGACCAGATAAGCGCGAACGTCAGGCCGATGCCGGCCTTCATGAATGGATTCAATTTCATAGGGATTCCTCGCCGTCTTCTTGCAGGGCCTGCAGTTGCGGAGTGTTCTGGCTCAAGGCACCACGGGTCGCCTGTTCCTGTTTCAACAGACGCTGGGCCTCGGCCAGCTGCGCAGGCGGCAGTTGGGCTTCGAGTGTTTGCGCAAGCTCGGTGGCTTGCGGCGTGTTCTGGGCTTTGGCGAGCTGGCTGAACACGTACGCGTTGAGCGGGTCAGGCTTGGTGCCTTTGCCTTGGGAAAACAGTTGGGCGATGGCGAAGTCGGCGCTGTTCTGGCCGTTGCGCGCAGCGGTCAGCAGATGGTCGAGGGCCTTCTGCGGATAGACCTTGCCCAGGTAGCCACGGCGATAGATCTGTCCGAGGTAGTAATCGGCGGCAACTTCGCGGCCGACGGCTTTCTGGAAATGCTCTTCGGCGACCTTGGCGTCCGCCGGGACCATCTTGCCTTCGTAGTACAGCTTGCCCAGCAGCAGTTCCGCGCGCGGCTGGTCGGCGGCGCGGCCGTTGTCCAGGTACTTCATCATCTGGTCGACGTCGCCCAGTTCGGGGAAGTCGTAGATCAGCTGTGCGAGGGTGACCCACGACGCCGGGTAGCCCGGGGCGATGGGTTCGAGCAGCGACTGCGCGGTTTTTTCGTCGGTCTGTCCCAGGGTCGAATCGGCCAGTACGCGGGCGACGCTGTCGACTCGCTGAGCCGAGACGGTGCCGCGAGCGTGCGCTGCCTGCATCTGCTTGATCAGCTCGGCCTGTTGTTCCGGCTGGGCCTTTTTCTGATAGACCGTGGCCAGTTCGACATAGCAGATGTCGGTGGTGTTGAGCGCGGCCTTGCAGACCTTTTCCACGTCATCCAGATGCTGGTCGTAGGTGCCCTGGGTGCGGTACAGCAGCACTTGCGCCAGACCCGCTTCCGCCTTGCCTTCGGCGCGCCATTGGCTGATCTGCTGTTGCGCGTTGACGTTGGGGAAGCTGTGCGGGTATTGCAGGTACAGCATCGCCAACGGGATCAGGGTGTTGCCTTCGCCGGCGGCGGAGGCTTTTTTCAACAGGCCTTCGGCTTCCTGGTGTTCGGCTTCAGTGGCGCCCGGCTTGGCCACCAGCAGACGACCGAGACGCGCCTGGGCACGAGGAGAAACACTCGCCGCTGCACGGTAGGTGGCTTCGGCTTGTTTCATCTGCGCCGGGTCGCGGCTGTCGACCTGAAGGTCGGCCAGACCAACCTGGGCTTCGCTGTAGCCCAGGTCCGCCAGTTGCTGATAGTTCGCCGCGGCGGTGGCGGTGTCACCACGCTTGAGGGCTTCGTTGGCCAGGCGCTGATCGGGCAAGCCGGCGCAACCGGCGAGGCTGACTGCCAATGCCACTGCACACAGAGACCCCATGTGGGAGCGAGCCTGCTCGCGAAGCAGGCGGCGCGGTGCATCAGACAAACCGAGTTGACCGCTTCGCGAGCAGGCTCGCTCCCACAGGGTCGGCGGTGTATTGAGGGTAGGAATACTCACAGGCATGTCCTCCGGTTACAGACCAGCTGCCATGGCTTTTTCGATCAGCCAGTTCAGGTTCGGGCCGCGGTCGCTGTTCACTTCCACCGGGCGACCGGCGAGGGTGCTGTCCAGTGCTTCGTCCGGCTGGATCAGCACGCGGATGTCAGACGACAGGTCGGCGCTTTTCAGGCTGGTGCTGCTGACGATCTTGCCGGTGCGGGTCTTGTCTTCACCGGCGATCTGGAAGCGCACGGCGGTGCCTGGCAGCACGTCGCCAAACTGGCGGTAGGAGAAGCGGGCTTCGACATTGGCTTCGGTGTTGCGCGGCACCAGTTGGAAGATCACATCGCCCTTGCTGGCGTATTGGCCGTCGGCAACCATTTGCTGCGACACGGTGCAATCGCATGGCGAAGTCAGGGTGCCGGTCATTTGCTTGCCGAACAGTTCTTCAACCTTGGCCGGTGCCAGTTGATCGTCTTCCAGATGGCCCTTGAGCACGTCGAGCATGCTGGTGCTGAAGGTCGCCAGCGGCGCGCCTTTGGCAGCCACGCCGTCGGCTTTCACCAGGCTTTGTACGGTGCCGTCGCGGGGCATGGTGATGTTCACGCCTGGCACGCTGACCAGGCCGGCCTGGGCGTGGCTCACGAAGTACATGCCGTACACCGACTTGAAAATGAACCCGAATGCGGCCAGGCCGACGACGAAAATCCCCAGGCTGAAGGTCACGGCTTTCAGGCGCCCGAATGGGGTCATGCCATGGCCGCCGTCCTTGTTCTTGCGCGCCTTGGTGAAGTTGTCGCGCTGCAGGGTCGCCAGCACTTCGCCGATGCTGACGATGTCGCCGGCCAGGTGAGAGGTGATCAAGTGACGCAGGGTCGAGATGTCCTGCGGTTCCAGGTTCTGGAACTGGCAGCCGGCACGACCGGTCTGGCGATCGTAGGAGCGCACCAGCAGCTCCACGTCCATGGCCAGGCCAAGGTTGTCGATGACGAATTGCAGGCGAGCCTTGTACTTATCGCCGATATTCAGCGGCAGTTGCCCGGCGTTGAAGGCCAGGCCACCGGCGGAAAGGTCGATCACTCGCGCTTCGACCGGTGTCCGGTCGGGGCCGAAGAAACGCAGCTTGGCCGGGATTTTCACGCGGGCGTGCTGGCGCTGGGCTTCGGATTCATGCACTACGTTGGCGTTGACGGCGGTATTCATAAGGGCGGTTTCCTAGTTAATTCAGGCGAGTTCGGTCAGACCATCATCAACAGCACGGCGACGAAAATGCTGCCGGCGGAGAAGGTCATGGTCCGAGACGACCAGGTGTTGAACCAACGTTGAAAGCTGGCGAGATCACGGGATAGAGACGTGGGTTGGCGAGTCCAGGACTGTTGGTCGAGGCGGAAGAACACGTAGATCTTCACCAGCGCGCCGACGATCTGGTTGTAATAGAGAATCGCCGGGTAGGCCGGGCCGATCCGGTGGCCGGAGCACGACAGCAACAGGGTCAGGATCAGGCGGGTAATGCCGATCCACAGCAGGTACACCAGGATGAACGCGGTGCCGTACTTGAAGGTGGCGATCAACGCCACGGTCAGGCCCAGCAGGGAGGTCCACATCGACACGCGTTGATCGAACAGCACCACCGAGGTGAACGCACCGAGGCGCTTGAACCCCAGGCCCAGGGCACGGGAGTTCTGCCGCAGGTTGTTGCCGTACCAGCGGAACATCAGCTTGCGACTGGCCTTGATGAAGCTCTTTTCCGGTGGATGCTCGACAGTGTTGATCGCTGCATCGGGCACGTAGAAGGTGTCATAGCCCAGACGCATCAGGCTGAACCAGCTCGACTTGTCGTCGCCGGTGAGGAACTTGAAACGACCCAGGCGCCAGTGTTGCAGCGAGTCGCTTTCCACGTCGGCGATGAATTCCGGGTTGGTGACCACGGTGGCACGGAACACCGACATCCGCCCGGTCATGGTCAGCACGCGCTTGGACAGGGCCATCGAGCACATGTTGATGTGACGCTGGGCGAAACGCAGCTTGTGCCATTCGCTCATGATGTAGCCGCCGCGCACTTCGCAGAATTCGTTGGTGGTCAGGCCACCGACGTTGCCGAACAGTTGGAACCAGGGCACGGTCTTGCGCACAACGCCTTCGCCGAGCACGGTGTCGCCATCGATCACCGCCACCACGGCGCGGTCATCCGGCAGGTGACGGGAGATGGCACGGAAACCGAAGGCCAGGCCATCGCGTTTGCCGGTACCGGGAATGCGCACGAAGTCGAGCTTCACGTGGGCCGGTGGGTTCATCCGGCTCCACAGGCTTTTCACCAGCAGCTCATCGGACATTTCCACGATGGAGCAGACCACGGTGGTCGGCAGGCCGCACTCCATGGCTTCGCGGATCACCGAGCTGTAGACCTGCGCGGTGGTCAGCGCATCGATACGGAAACTGGTGACCATCAGAAACACGTGGGACGGGTCCGCCGCCTTGCCCAGCTTGCGCACTTTGCGCCGCAGGTGCGGGTAGACCACGTACAGAAACAGCATGCCGCGCAGAAAGTGCGTGGCACCCATCGAGTAACGCCAGATACCGACGATACCGATCAGGAAAATGAAGTCCTTCGACTCGGAGTCGAACGTGGACACAGGCAACGCCATGGCGATGCCCATCAGTAAACTTAAATAAAACAGCCAACCGGCGGCCTGAAGTAGGCCGTGCTTTAGCCTGTGCATAATCGGAATCCTGAAGTCAGTTGCCTGAAGGCAGCTGCTAGCTTCAAGCCGCAAGCTGCAAGTGAAGAGCGGTTTACTTGCAGCTTGCAGCTTGAAGCTTGAAGCTTGAAGCTTGTTGCTGCTTTACCAGCAGATCCCTTCAGCGCGGCCAGCCGTGCTGGTGGCCTTGGACATGAAGCCAACCAGGTCGATCACCTGCTTGCCGTGTGGAACGTCCTTGACCAGTGCACGGAATTTCTCGTCACGGTTGCCGAGGATGATCACGTCGGAGTTGTTGATCACGTCGTCGAAGTCAGCGTTGAGCAAGGACGAGACGTGGGGGATCTTCGACTCGATGTAGTCCTTGTTCGCACCGTGGACACGGGCGTATTCGACGTTGCTGTCGTAGATTTTCAGGTCGAAACCCTTGCCGATCAGCATTTCCGCCAGATCAACCAGCGGGCTTTCGCGCAGGTCATCGGTGCCGGCCTTGAAGCTCAGGCCCAGCAGGGCGACTTTGCGTTTCTCGTGGCTGGAGACGATGTCGAAGGCGTTCTGCACCTGGGATTCGTTGCTGCGCATCAGCGAGTTGAGCAGCGGCGCTTCCACGTCCAGGGAACCGGCGCGATAGGTCAGGGCACGCACGTCTTTTGGCAGGCAGGAACCGCCGAAGGCGAAGCCTGGGCGCATGTAGTACTGGGACAGGTTCAGGGTTTTGTCCTGGCAGACCACGTCCATCACTTCACGACCGTCGACGCCGACCGCCTTGGCGATGTTGCCGATCTCGTTGGCGAAGGTCACCTTGGTGGCGTGCCACACGTTGCAGGTGTACTTGATCATCTCGGCGACAGCGATGTCCTTGCGGATGATCGGTGCGTCAAGCTCTTCGTACAGCGATTGCAGGACATCGCCCGATGCCTTGTCGAATTCGCCGATGACCGTCATGGGTGGCTGGTCGTAGTCGGCGATGGCCGTACTTTCGCGCAGGAACTCAGGGTTTACGGCAACGCCGAAATCGACACCGGCCTTCTTGCCGGAGCAGTCTTCGAGAATCGGGATGACAACGTTTGCGACAGTGCCCGGCAGAACGGTACTGCGCACCACGATGGTGTGGCGGGTGGATTTGTCACGCAGGACAAAACCGATCTCGCGGCACACGGCTTCGATGTAGTTCAGTTCCAGGTCGCCGTTCTTTTTGCTCGGCGTGCCGACACAGATCATCGACAGATCGGTGTCGCGAATCGCCTCGGCGAAGTTGGTGGTACCGCGCAGGCGGCCCGTCTGAATACCTTGCGCCAGAAGTTCGCCCAGGCCCGGTTCAACGATGGGCGATTTACCTGCGTTGATCATATCGATCTTGTCTTTGGCAACATCAACGCCAACGACGTCATGGCCCCGTGCAGACAGGCAACCGGCACATACAGCGCCAACGTAACCCAAACCAAATATGCTGATGCGCATCGCAAATTACCTCTGTGTTTATCAAGCCATTAGATGGCCGGAGTTAATGGTGTTCAGCGGTGATAGTGCACTCGCAAGTGCGCCTGGCAGGCGCAGCAATACCTTGTGCTGGCATTAAAGTTCCGAGTGTCTAAATAAGTGCACTCAAGGTGTGCGCAACTTGGGCTTGTTGTTGTGACTTGCCCTGTTATGCAGCCGATCCTCTGTTCCGAAGATATTCGTGCAATGTTCCTGCGCGCCCGATTTCAGGCCGTAAGCCCGTGGATCAAGCGGTTGAGTGCTCGGGTGAGCACGTTATAGGGGCGCTGCCTTGGCCCTGTAGGGGATAGTTCTCATCGGTTATCTCCTGTCCTTACTATGTTGCCCAAATCAGGGATTAGTCCGCGAAAGTTGATGTGACAACTTTGCTACTTGGATCTCTGTTCTGCGTAAGTCATCTCCTACAAGATCTGTGAGAATCGTTACCGGTGGTATGAGCGGTGCATTCGATTGAAGTTCCGGCCCGCCCATCGCGATTTCTGAAATTTCTTGAAATATTGAAAAAGATGGCACTGCTCTCATATTGATAGCACTTGCCGTTTCGCCCTTTATATATAGGCGGATTATTGAAAGGGATAGTTTTTTGCCACTACCGATAAAAATTTTCAGTGCCACTACTGAAAAAAAAGATCGAAGTCGAATGAAACTAAAGTTAAAAAATCGAATGATGTATTTTTGGCGCCATAAAAATGGCGATGTGGGCGGGAAAAGTGGCGTCAATCAATGGTCGGCGCAGGCGGGATTTGCATGCCATGCGCCGACCGGGTGGATCACTCGGGGGCGTGATCGCGCAGGAACACCAGATTGTCCGGTTTAGACTGCTCGGCGCTGTAGCGATAGCCCTGGACGTCGAACTGTTTCAGGGCAGCAGGATCGTTGATGCGCTCCTCGATGACGAAGCGACTCATCATGCCCCGGGCTTTTTTCGCGTAGAAGCTGATGATCTTGTACTGACCGTTCTTCAGGTCCTTGAACTCGGTATTGATGATGCGTGCGTTCAGGGCATTGCGCTTGACCGCCGAGAAGTACTCATTGGAGGCCAGGTTCAGCAGCACGTCATCGCCCTGATCGGCCAGGGCTTCGTTCAGCCATTCGCTGATGCGCGAGCCCCAGAACGCATACAGGTCCTTGCCCCGCGCGTTGGCCAGTTTGGTGCCCATTTCCAGGCGGTAGGGTTGCATCAGGTCCAGCGGACGCAGCAGGCCGTAGAGGCCCGAGAGCATGCGCAAGTGTTGCTGGGCGTAATCGAAGTCGGCTTCGCTGAAGGTTTGCGCGTTCAGCCCGGTGTACACGTCACCCTTGAATGCCAGCAAGGCCTGTTTGGCATTTTCCGGAGTGAATGCCGGGGTCCAGCTACCGAAGCGCGCGGCATTGAGGCCGCCGATCTTGTCGGAGACGTGCATCAACTCACTGATCTGTGCCGGCGTCAGGTCACGCAATTGCAGGATCAGCTCCTGGGAATGGTCGAGGTACTGCGGCTGGGTAAAGCGCTGGGTCGCCGGCGGTGTTTCGTAATCGAGGGTCTTGGCGGGTGAAATCACCATCAGCATGAAGTCGTCTCCTTTAATCGTGGGGGCGATTCTAGGGGGTTGTCCGTGTTGACTCCAGCTATAGGGGTAATAGGTGATCGGTGGCTATCCACAATTCCCCTGTGGGAGCGAGCCTGCTCGCTCCCACAGGACTTTGGTGCGGCTGCGGTAATAAGGGTTGGATCGGCTATAGTGCCGCGCGGGTTTTGTTATGGAGACATCCCATTGCGTATCGTTCTTTTATTCTCTGTGTGGCTTCTGAGCTTTGGCGCCATGGCGGCGCCGGGCGACGTGGCGACGCTTGATCGCGGCACCTGGCCGGAAAAGCTCAACAACCCGACGCTGTTCGACGTGGCATCACGCGCCGAAATCCTCATGTTCGCCCGGGTGCTGCTGGCCAGCGAATCCCTGGATGAGCGCGCGCTGGCTCAGCGCCTGGGCCTGCGCACAGTCAATATGGAATCGGTCAACCGCGTTCGCCAGCGCATGTGGCAACGCTTGCTGGCCAACTTCGAATTCGCCCAACAGAGTTGCGATCAGGATGCGTCCTTCTGTTTTCTGGTAGAGGACATGCCCACCTTGCGTGAGCAGGCCGGAAAATTCCAGATCAGCGAGGATAGCTACTACATCAAGTGGGCCGAACCGGGCCGGCTGTTTCATGCCCAGTACCTGGACGAGCAGTTGCGCAAGGCTGCGCTGTTTCCGCAAGCCAGCAGCGAAGTCGATCATTTTGGCGACTACGAACGCAATGGTGACGCCATGCATGACCGGCTGTTTCTGCTGACCTTCGACAGCGCCGCCAATGCCGTCCCTGACAACACGGCCTGGATCACCGAGTACCTGCGCAAGGCGAACATGAGCGGCACCTTCTTCGTCCTTGGCAAGGACATCCAGGCGCGACTGGCGCAAGGTCCGGTCGCCAGTCTGCAATCGACCTATTCAAGTCAGTGCATCGGCGTGCAAGGCTGGGAGTTCCGCTCGCACAGTCACTGGCAGGACTGGCAGGATTCGGTACGGCGCAGCGTCGATCTGGTCAAAAGCAAATTACCGGAAAACTACGTGCCGTTGTTCCGTCCGCCCGATGGCCAGCGACGGTCGGATGCCGAAGCCTTTTTCAAGTCCCAGGGCTTACAGGTGGCGCTGTGGGACATCGATGCCCAGGACGGTGCCGGCAAGCTCAAGGCCAGCCAGAGCGCGCAGCGGGTATTGACCCTGATGCTGCTGTGGCGTCATGGCGTGATCAATTTCAATGTGAAGCAGGAGGGGGTTAAAACGGCGCTGCCCTGGCTGATGACGCAAACATCACAGAGCGGAATCGGTTGGGAGGATTGTCAGAACGGTTTTCGATGAAAGTGCCGAAAGCCCATGAACATTGGGCGAAGAGCGATTTTTGGAGGGTTTTTGCTGCAGGTTGATCTCCGACTGTAAACGGGTGATGGCAGTCCGCCAAGGGCTTTTCGTCACTCTGCAAAATAAACTTCAAAAAAGCGTCAAAGTACTTTTTTCTGTCACACGTTTTGGAGTATTAGGAAGACAGACCGCCGAAACCTGCAACACAGGTGGCGTCTTCCAAGACCCGTTTGTTTGCAGTCACTTAAGTCTCCGTAGGTGAGATCGGCGGCCACTTCGAGGCGCAGCACCGCCAAGGTATTGCGTCCACTGGCTCTGACAAAGGTGACCGAGTATGGATGATCACGGACGTAGCTCTTCTTCCAACCAGCCAATCCTTTATGTACTCGATACCAACGTATTGATTCACGATCCAAACGCGCTGCTCAACTTCGAAGAACACCACGTCGCCATTCCGATGACCGTGCTGGAAGAGCTCGACAAGCTCAAGGGCGGGCATCACAGCGTTGCCGCCGAATGTCGTCAAGCCATTCGCCTGATCGACAAGACCCTGGGCGATGCCTCTCCCGAGGACGTTGAGCAGGGCGTGCCGATCCAGCGCGGCAAGAGTGGGCCGAAAGGTTTGCTGTCAATTTTGATGAGCAAGCAGGCTGAGCCTCACCTCGTTCTGCCCGAACATCTGAACGACAACAAAATCATCAATCAGTTGATCGACCTGCACACCCGCGATCCGAAGAAGCCAGTCGTGCTGGTCACCAAAGACATCAATATGCGCCTCAAGGCCCGCGCTTGTGGGATCGCGGCCGAGGACTACAGCACCGACCAACTGGTCGACGACGTATCGCTGCTGCCCAATGGCTACCACGAGATGAAGGGCTCGTTCTGGGACCTCGTGAGCAAGGTCGAGACCCGTCAGGGTCATGGTCGCACCTGGCATCAGGTGAAGTTGATAGACAACTTGCCGGCGGTGCACATCAACGAGTTCATCATCGACGAACAGGGCTTCGTCGGCTGGATCAAAGAGATCGAGAACGACCAGCTGCTGATCCTCGACCTGCACCAGGAACCGCTGCTGCATCAGGAAGCCTGGGGTCTGAAGCCGCGTGACATCTATCAGAGCCTGGCGTTGTTTGCCTTGCTCGATCCGGACATCCACCTGGTCAACCTCTCCGGTGCCGCCGGTTCCGGTAAAACCATCCTGGCCCTGGCGGCGGCCATTGAACAAACCATGGTCAGCAAACGCTACCGGCGGATCATCGCTACCCGCAGCGTGCAGGGTCTGGATCAGGAAATCGGCTTCCTGCCTGGCACTGAAGCGGAAAAAATGGAGCCTTGGCTGGGCGCCATCACCGACAACCTCGAAGCCTTGCACATGGATGACGAAAGCACCCATGGCAGCGTCGACTACATCCTCAGCAAAGTGCCGTTGCAGTTCAAATCCCTCAACTACATCCGGGGCCGCAGCTTCCAGCAGAGCCTGATCCTGATCGATGAATGCCAGAACCTGACACCGCACCAGATGAAAACCATCATCACCCGTGCCGGTGCCGGCTCCAAAGTGGTGTGCCTGGGCAACCTGGCACAGATCGACACTCCCTACCTGTCCGCAACCAGCTCGGGACTTACGTACCTGACCGAACGCTTCAAGGATTTCCCCAACGGCGTGCACATCACCCTGCAAGGGGTGCCACGGTCGATTCTGGCCGAATACGCCGAATCGCATCTGTAAACCTTCACCCAAACCGGGCGGCCTCACAACCGCCCGGTTTTTTCATGCCTGACCCTTAACCCCCTGTGGGAGCGAGCCTGCTCGCGAATGCGGTATGCCAGTAACGGTGATATTGGCT
>NZ_JBSVWS010000104.1:0-21423 GCF_054071155.1 Pseudomonas sp. SDO5532_S415
CACAGTTGACCGAGTTCCTCCAGAAATAATGCGGTCCCTTGTGGGAGCGAGCCTGCTCGCGAAGAGGCCAGAGGCGTCAATGCAACTTTCCAGCAGACAATAAAAAAGCCCACCAATCGGTGGGCTTCTTGTGTTCACAGCGCTATCAGAACAACTTCAGCTTCGGCGCTTCTTCTTTCAACGGCTCGTTCTTCGCCGTCTGTTCGTTCCAGCCACCGCCCAATGCCTTGTACAGGTTGACCGCGCTGACCAGTTGCGCCAGACGGTCGGTGATCAGCGCCTGTTGGGCACTGAACAGCTGGCGCTGGGCATCGAGGAAGGTCAGGTTGCTGTCGACACCGATGCGGTAGCGACGCTCGGCCAGGCGGTAGTAATCCTGGTTGGCGGTGACGAAGTCACGCTGCGCCTGCAACTGATGGGTGTAGGTCTCACGGGCGGCCAGGCCGTCGGCGACTTCCTGGAAGGCCGTTTGAATGGACTTCTCGTAGTTCGCCACGCCAATGTCTTTCTGGATTTTCGAGTAGTCCAGGCTGGCGCGCAGGCTGCCGGCGTTGAAGATCGGCAGGTTGATCTGCGGCTGGAACAGCCAGGTGCCCGAACCGCCCTTGAACAGCCCGGACAGGTCCGGACTCAGGGTCCCGGCATTGGCGGTCAGGCTGATGCTCGGGAAGAACGCGGCCCGCGCCGCGCCGATGTTGGCGTTGGCGGCCTTGAGGTTGTACTCGGCTTGCAGGATGTCCGGACGACGTTGCAGCAGGTCCGACGGCAGACCGGGCGGTACGTCGCTCAGCAAATCGTCGTTAAGCGGTCTGGCCGCTTGCAGGTTGGCCGGGATGCCGGTGCCGAGCAGCAGCACCAGGCTGTTTTCATCCTGGGCGACCTGGCGGGTGTAACGGGCCAGTTGCGCACGGGCGTTTTCCACCGAGGTCCGCGACTGCGCCAGGTCCAGGGCCGAGGCGACCCCCACTTCGTTGCTGCGGGCGGTGAGCTTGTAGCTCTCCTCGAACGCGGCCAGGGTGTCCTGGGTCAGCTTGTACAGCTCCTTGTCGGCCTGCCAGGTCAGGTAGGCATTGGCCACACTGGCCACCAGGCTGATCTGGGTGCTGCGCCGGCCTTCTTCGGTGGCGAAGTACTTCTGCAGCGCTTCTTCGTTCAGGCTGCGAATCCGGCCGAACAGGTCGAGTTCATAGGCGCTGATACCGACGGTGGCCGAGTAGGAACTGGTGATGTCCGCCTCGCCGGTTTGCGAAGCATTGGCCGGAACACGCTGGCGGCTGCCGGTGCCGTTGGCCGAAACAGCCGGGAACAGATCGGCGCGGGAGATGCGGTATTGAGCCGCAAAGGCGTCGATGTTCAGGGCCGCGACACGCAGGTCACGGTTGTTTTCCAGGGCCACCTGGATCAGCTGCTGCAGCGCCGGGTCATGGAAAAACTGCTTCCAGCCTTGCTCGGCAGCCGCCTGCGCAGGCGCCTGGGCCGGCGAGTACGCCGGACCTTGCGGGTACTGACCTGCCACCGGAGCATCCGGCTGCTGATAATCAGGTATCAGCGAGCAGCCACCGAGCACGAAGGCGGCGACTGCCAGGGAGAGTAGCGACTTGCTCATTAGCCAGCCTCTTTAGAAGGTTCAATGGCAGCGTCCTGGTCGGCGACTTTGCGCTGGCCCAAGGACGATACGGTGACGAAGAACAATGGGACCCAGAAGATCGCCAGTACGGTGGCGGTGATCATACCGCCAATCACACCGGTACCGATGGCATGCTGGCTACCGGAGCCTGCGCCCGTGGAAATAGCCAGTGGTACCACACCGAGGACGAACGCGAGCGAGGTCATGATGATCGGCCGCAGACGCATGCGGGAGGCTTCGATCGCCGCATCGCGCAGGCTGCGCCCTTGCTCGTGGAGTTCCTTGGCGAACTCGACGATCAGAATGGCGTTTTTCGCCGCCAGGCCGATGGTCGTCAACAGGCCCACCTGGAAGTACACGTCGTTGGACAAACCGCGCAGGCTGGTGGCCATCAGCGCACCGATGATCCCCAGCGGTACCACCAACATCACCGCGATCGGAATCGACCAGCTTTCATACAGCGCCGCCAGACACAGGAACACCATCAGCAGCGACAGGGCATACAACGCAGGCGCCTGGGAGCCGGACAAACGTTCCTCGTAGGACAGACCGGTCCAGGAAATACCGACACCGGCCGGCAGTTTCTGGGCCAGGGCTTCGACTTCGGCCATGGCTTCACCGGTGGAGTAACCGGGGGCCGGGGCACCGAGGATTTCCATCGCTTCCACGCCGTTGTAACGGGCCAGTTTCGGCGAGCCGTAGATCCACTCGCCCTTGGCGAACGCCGAGAACGGAACCATGGTGCCGACGCTGTTGCGCACGTACCACTTCTGCAGGTCTTCAGGGCTCATGCGGGCACCGGGACGGCCTTGCACGTACACCTTCTTCACCCGACCGCGGTCGATGAAGTCATTGACGTAGCTACTGCCCAGGGCAATCGACAGGGTGTTGTTGATGTCGGCGATGGTAATGCCCAGGGCACTGGCCTTCTCGTCATCGATTTCCAGTTGGTATTGCGGTTCGTCGTTCAGGCCGTTCGGACGCACTTGCGTCAGCACTTTGCTCTGCGCCGCCATGCCGAGGAACTGGTTGCGGGCCTCCATCAGCTTGTCGTGACCGATACCGGCGCGGTCTTGCAGGAACACGTCGAAACCAGTGGCGTTACCCAGTTCCAGTACCGCCGGTGGCGCAAAGGCGAACACCATGGCGTCACGGAAGGTGAAGAAGTGCTGCTGCGCACGGGCTGCGACCTTGAACACGCTGTTGTCGGCGTTACGTTCATCCCACGGCTTGAGCATGATGAACGCCATGCCCGAACTCTGGCCACGGCCGGCGAAGTTGAAGCCGGTCACGGTAAACACCGAGTTCACCGCATCGCCTTCACCGCCTTCGTTGCCTGGACGCAACAAGAACTCACGCATCTCGTCCACCACCACCTGGGTACGCTGGGACGTCGAACCGGCCGGGGTCTGCACCTGGGCGAACAGTACGCCCTGGTCTTCTTCCGGCAGGAACGCCGTCGGAATCCGGGTGAACAGCCAGATCATGCCGACCACAATGAGGATGTAGGCCAGCAGGTAGGGAGCTTTTTGCGCCAGCATGTTGCCCACGCCGCGCTCGTAGCTGCGAACGCCACGGTCGAAGTTACGGTTGAACCAGCCGAAGAAGCCGCGTTTGGGCGTGCCGTGCTCGCCTTTCGGAATCGGCTTGAGCATGGTGGCACACAGCGCCGGGGTGAAGATCAGCGCAACCAGTACCGACAGGGCCATGGCCGAGACGATGGTGATCGAGAACTGCTTGTAGATCACACCGGTGGAACCGCTGAAGAACGCCATCGGCAGCAGTACCGCCGACAGCACCAGGGCGATACCGACCAGGGCGCCCTGGATCTGCCCCATGGATTTCTTGGTGGCTTCCTTGGGTGACAAGCCTTCTTCGCTCATCACCCGTTCGACGTTTTCCACCACGACGATGGCGTCATCCACCAGCAAGCCGATGGCCAGCACCATACCGAACATGGTCAGGGTGTTGATGCTGAAACCGGCGGCGGCGAGGATGCCGAACGTACCGAGCAATACCACCGGCACGGTCATTGTGGTGATGACCGTGGCGCGGAAGTTTTGCAGGAACAGGAACATCACCAGGAACACCAGCGCGACCGCTTCAACCAGGGTGTGAACCACGCCCTTGATCGATTCGGTCACCACCGGGGTGGTGTCGTACGGGAACACCACTTCCATCCCTTGCGGGAAGAACGGCTTGAGGTTATCGATGGTCTTGCGCAGGGCTTTCGCCGTGTCGAGGGCGTTGGCACCGGTGGCCAGTTTCACCGCCAGGCCCGACGCCGGAGCGCCGTTGAACTGGGCGTTGATGCTGTAGTTTTCACCCCCCAGACCGACGTCGGCGACATCTTTCAGGCGAACCTGGGAACCGTCCTTGTTGACCTTGAGCAGGATCTTTTCGAACTGCTCAGCGGTCTGCAGGCGGGTCTTGCCGATGATCGTCGCGTTCAGCTGCGTGCCGGGCAGGGCAGGCAAGCCGCCGAGCTGACCGGACGACACCTGGACGTTTTGTGCGGCGATGGCGGTTTTGACGTCAATCGGGGTCAGGTTGTAGTTGTTCAACTTGGCCGGATCGAGCCAGATACGCATGGCGTATTGGGAGCCGAATACCTGGAAGTCACCGACGCCGGCCGTCCGCGAGATCGGGTCCTGCATGTTGGACACGATGTAGTTGGACAGGTCGTCCTTGGTCATGCTGCCGTCACGGGACACCACGCCGATCACCAACAGGAAGTTTTTCACTGCCTTGGTCACGCGGATACCCTGCTGCTGCACTTCTTGCGGCAGCAGCGGGGTGGCCAGGTTCAGCTTGTTCTGGACCTGAACCTGCGCGGTGTCGGAGTTGGTGCCTTGCTCGAAGGTCGCGGTGATGGTCATGGTGCCGTCGGAGTTACTTTCCGAGGACACATAACGCAGGTTGTCGATACCGTTGAGCTGCTGTTCGATCACCTGCACCACGGTGTCCTGCACGGTCTGCGCGGAAGCGCCCGGGTAGGTCACGGAGATGGCGATCGCGGGCGGCGCAATGCTCGGGTATTGGTTGATCGGCAGTTTGAGGATCGATAGTGCCCCGACCAGCATGATCACCAGGGCAATTACCCAGGCAAAAATCGGACGGTCGATAAAAAATTTCGACATGGTTTACTCCCCTTTGCCGACGGAAGCCTGTTCAGCTGCTTTCGCGGGGGCCGGGTTCCTTGCGCCAACGTTGGTCGCCTCACTGGCCTTGACTTCGATGCCAGGTTTGACGAATTGCAGTCCTTCGGTGATCAGGCGATCGCCGGCCTTCAGGCCGTCTTCGATCAGCCATTGATTGCCCACGGTGCGGCTGGCCTTGAGCTGACGCAGTTCAACCTTGTTGTCGGGACCGACGACCAGCGCGGTCGGGGAACCTTTGAGGTCGCGGGTCACGCCTTGCTGCGGGGCCAGAATCGCCGCGCTGTTCACACCGGCCTGCAACTGGGCGTGCACGAACATGCCTGGCAGCAGGGTGTGATCAGGGTTCGGGAACACGGCACGCAGGGTCACGGAGCCGGTGGTCTGGTCAACCGAGACTTCGGAGAACTCCAGCTTGCCTTCCTGCTGGTAATGGCTGCCGTCCTCAAGGGTCAGCTTGACCTTTGCTGCATTGTCGCCGGCCTTCTGCAGGCGGCCGCTTTCCAATTCGCGGCGCAATTGCAGCAGTTCGACCGAGGATTGGGTGACATCGACGTAAATCGGGTCGAGTTGCTGAATGACCGCCATCGCTTCGGTCTGGCCGTTGCTGACCAGCGCGCCCTCGGTCACCGAAGAACGACCGATACGGCCGGTCAGCGGTGCGTAGACCTTGGTGTAGCGCACGTTGATCTGGGCCGATTGCAGCGCGGCTTCCGACTGCAGACGGTTGGCCACGGCGGTGTCGTATTCCTGACGGCTCACGGCCTGCTCGTTGACCAGTTGCTGGTAGCGGTCGGAGATCGACTTGGTCGAGCGCAGGTTGGCCTCGGCGCTTTTCAGGGTCGCTTCATAGACCGCCGGATCGATCTGGTACAGCTGCTGGCCGGCTTTGACATCGCCGCCTTCCTTGAACAGACGCTTGAGAATGATGCCATTGACCTGCGGACGCACTTCGGCGATGCGGAACGCGCTGGTGCGGCCCGGCAGTTCGGAAGTCAACGTAAACGTTTGCGGCTGCAGGGTGACGACGCCGACCTGAGGCGGTGGTGCGGCGGGTGCCGCTTCTTCCTTTTTGCATCCACTGAGCAGCGATGCAAGGGCGACGGCGGCGACCAGAGCGGTAACAGCTGGCTTGAATTGCATGAAAATCCTCGGGTCAGGCGCGCAAAAAACGCACAAGAAAAGATGGAACGTTAAAAATGGGGTACCGGGTGGATAAGTAGCTTGCTAAGGAATATACTTACATTCACGGTTGTTTGTAAATACCTTGGCTGTGTACCCTCGCTGTTACAGAAGCCGTCGCAAGGTTCGAATTGTAGGCCCGGGGACGATGCCCAAGAACGCTCGCCCCACTTTTATTCAGCTGATATTCAGACATCGCTGAAGCACCCTGATTGAGGTTGTACTGCCATGGTCCGTCGCACCAAAGAGGAAGCTCAAGAAACCCGCAGCCAGATACTCGAGGCGGCCGAAAAGGCCTTTTTCGAGCGGGGCGTGGCCCGCACGACGCTGGCGGACATCGCGACCCTGGCCGGCGTCACCCGTGGCGCCATCTATTGGCATTTCAGCAACAAGGCCGATCTGGTGCAGGCCATGCTCGACAGCTTGCATGAACCCCTTGATGAACTGGCCAAGGCCGCGGAGAGCGAAGACGAACTCGACCCGCTGGGCTGCATGCGCCGGCTGCTGATTCATTTGTTTCATGAAGTTGCGCTGGATCCCAAGACCCGGCGCATCAACGAGATTCTGTTTCATAAGTGCGAATTCACCGATGAAATGTGCGATCTGCGCCAGCAGCGCCGGACCGCCAGCCTGGACTGCAACATGCGCATCGGCCTGACCCTGCGCAATGCCGTGAACCGCGGGCAGCTGCCGGAAGATCTCGACACCGCCCGCGCCGCCATCAGCATTCATGCTTATATAGACGGCCTGCTGTACCAATGGTTGCTCGCGCCGGACAGTTTCCAGCTGCACACCGAGGCCGAGCGTTGGGTCGATACCGGGCTGGACATGCTGCGTTTCAGCCCCAGCCTGCGTAAATGAAACAACATGCGTAATCGGCTTCCCATGGTCAACCGTTGAGGCCGAAGATGAACGGTTCTTCACGTGCGCTACTGCAGAAGGGTGCTTTTATATACGCCTGTTCGGCAGGTTGACAGATAGCAAGCTCAGTATTTTGTAGGGATTTTGTGTCGGGTATGTGAGAAAGGTAAGTTCCGGTCATCTGATCAGCCCTGTAGGTGCGAGGCTTGCCCGCGAAGACGGCATGACAGCCAACCAATCCCCTACGACTGTACCGATCCCCTTGTGGGAGCGAGCCTGCTCGCGAAGGCGGCCTGACAGCCGATCTATCTTTTGTTGACTGAGTACATATCCATTGCTGCGGTAACGGCCACCTATGGTTTCGCCCTTACGGCGAGTCCCTTTGGCAAACGCCGGAGTGCCGGCCCAGCCCAAAGGAACCAAAGGTCTCGCCCCCGGCGTCCGGCCCCTCGCCAAGGCTCGGCGTTCCTTCGCTCCGGCATTCATCCGGGGACACTGCCCTCCGGTTGGCTTCGCTGCACCTACATGCAGCGTGTTCGACTACGTCGAACGGCGCTACGCGCCACTCCCCGGATGAACACCTCCACTCAGCCTGCCGATGGGGCGGGTGTATCAAAATCAAAAGCAGCCGAGGCGAGCTGACACTCGACCTGCTTTGGCGGAGGAACCCAATCCCCTGTGGGAGCTGGCTTGCCAGCGATGGCGTCCTGTCAGCCGACGGGTATTTCGTGGATGCACCCAATCCATTGTGGGAGCGAGCCTGCTCGCGAAGGTCGTGAACGATAACGAGTAAAGCCAGATGTCCAGCGGCGCCCTCGGGGTTTTCGCGAGCAGGCTCGCTCCCACAGAAGCTGCGCTAAACCCAGTCAATAAAAAGCCCCGACTCTTTGGAGCCGGGGCTTTCGAGTTCATGAGTTATCGTTATTGCGCAGCTTACTCAGGATTGCGATCAACCCCTCGCTCCAACACCTTCGTCACATCATCAATCACGGCTTTACTCATCGCCGTCAGGTAATGCGCCGCCCAGGCGTGGCGGTCGGTGTCTTTGGCATAGGCAGCATCCACGGTGAGCTCCCTGGCGAGGAACAACAGATTGGAGGCTTGGGCCAGCGCGTCGGTGATGGGGACGTCTCGGCAGACGTGGAACAGGGGTTGATTCGAGAGGGACAGGAAGGGGGTGAAGCCGACGGTTTTCAGTTCTGAGGGTGAGGGCGGATTTGGTTTGGTCATGAAGTTGCTCCTGGGTTCGAGGAGCTGCCACTTTCGTTACCACACGAAAGGGTGGCAGCTGTACGTGGGGTGGTAAACCGGGAACCGAGGAAACCGGCACGCCCAAAGGCGTCCCACGCACAACCGCCATTGCTGACGGCATAGTTGCGCTGGTTTCTCCGGGTTACCACACCCGATCACTGAAAGCAGTGACAACCGGAGACTATCCCGTCAAAGAAAAGCGCAACAAGGCATCAAAGTGCCCAAAAGCGAGATTCGGAGTTTGCCTACAACGTCCTAAGGCGTCATCCGATATTTCGACATCTTAAATAAACGGAACTAAACATCAGGCGAAAAAACATACCTCGTTGATCAGCAAGAGTACGGTCTTGACTCATGCATCCTGGGCTAGCAACTGTCCTTTGTCCTGGGACAGAGGACAGTTTGAGCTTATATGGAGCAGGTGCGCTCCACGGCTCAACGACCGCATCCACAGGTTGCCATTCGACACTTGCCGCACCTGGATGATTTCGACACAACAAAAAGCCCCGGCTCTTACGAGTCCGGGGCTTTTGCATTTCAACGGCTGACGATTACAACGTCGGGTAGTCGATGTAACCAACCGGCCCTTTGCCATAGAACAGTTCCGGACGTGGCTCGTTCAGCGGTGCATCGGCTTCCAGGCGAGCCGGCAAGTCCGGGTTGGCGATGAACGGGATGCCGAAGGCAACGGCGTCGGCCTTGCCGGCGGTCAGCCAGGCGTTGGCGCTGTCCTTGGTGAAGCGTTCGTTGATGATGTACGGGCCGCCGAAGGCTTCCTTGATCAGTGGGCCGAGGCTGTCGTCGGCTTCTTTTTCGCGGGAGCAGATGAAGGCGATGCCACGTTTGCCCAGTTCGCGAGCGACGTAGGTGAAGGTTTCGGCCAGGTTGTCGTCACCCATGTCATGGGCGTCGGCGCGCGGTGCCAGGTGTACGCCGACTCGGCCTGCACCCCAGACTTCGATCGCGGCATCGGTCACTTCCAGCAGCAGGCGGGCACGGTTTTCCAGGGAGCCGCCGTAGTGGTCGGTGCGCTGGTTGGTGCTGCTTTGCAGGAACTGGTCGAGCAGGTAGCCGTTGGCGCCGTGGATTTCCACGCCATCGAATCCGGCAGCCTTGGCGTTTTCGGCACCGACGCGGTAAGCGTCGACAATGTCGGCGATCTCAGCGGTTTCCAGCGCGCGCGGCGTCGGGTAGTCGGACAATGGGCGAACCAGGCTGACGTGGCCTTTGGGCTGGATGGCACTCGGAGCGACCGGTGCTTCGCCGTTGAGGTATGACTCGTGGGAGACCCGGCCCACGTGCCACAGTTGCAGGAAAATCTTGCCGCCGGCGCCGTGGATCGCCTTGGTCACGTTGGACCAGCCGCGTACCTGGTCGTTGGACCAGATGCCCGGGGTGTCCGGGTAGCCGACGCCCATCGGGGTAACCGAGGTGGCTTCGCTGAGGATCAGGCCGGCCGAGGCGCGTTGAACGTAGTACTCGGCCATCAGCGCGTTGGGCACCCGACCTTCGTCGGCGCGGCAGCGGGTCAGCGGGGCCATGATGATGCGGTTGGCCAGCTCGATGTCGCCCAGTTTGATCGGATCGAAAATAGTCGTCATGAAATTGCTCTCTTATGAAGATCAGTTGGTAACAGGGGCCAGCTCGGGATTACCGCTCTGACGGAAAGTGATCAGGGTCGCCAGCAGGGCGAGTACCGCCAGGGCCGCAGCCGCCAGGGGCACGCTGGTCAGGCCGAAACCGTGGGCGATGACGCTGCCACCGACCCAGGCACCCAAGGCGTTGCCGACGTTGAAGGCGCCGATGTTCAAGGTCGAGACCAGGTTGGGTGCCGCCTTGCCGTAGGTCACCACGTTGACTTGCAGGGCAGGCACGGCGGCGAAACACGCGGTGGCCCAGAGGAACAGGGTGATCTCGGTCGGAATCAGCGCGACGCTGGTCCAGGTCAGCACCGTGGACACCACGGCCATCGAGATGAAGACGCCGATCAGCGTTGCGGCCAGGCCCTTGTCAGCCAGTTTGCCGCCGATGATGTTGCCGACGGTCAGGCCCAGGCCGATGAGCATCAGGGTCCAGGTCACGCCACGGGGCGAGACGCCGGTGACTTCGCCCAACAGTGGCGCCACATAAGTGAACAGGGTGAACACCGAAGCGGCGAACAGCGCGGTCATGCTCAGGGACAACCAGATACCGGCGCCTTTGAGGGCACGCAGTTCGGCACGCATGTCGAGTTTTTCTTCGTCGCGCTTGGCCGGCAGGAAGCGAATCAAGCCGATCAATGCAATGACGCCGATCACGGTGACCGCCCAGAAGGTCGAGCGCCAGCCGGCTTCCTGACCGAGCGCCGTGCCCAGCGGCACGCCGAGGACGTTGGCCAGGGTCAGGCCGGTGAACATCAGCGCTACGGCCGAGGCGCGTTTGTTGGCCGGCACCAGGCCCGCCGCTACGACCGAACCGATACCGAAGAAAGCTCCGTGGCACAGGGCGGTGACGACACGGGCGAACATCAGCACGTTGTAGTCACTGGCCACCGCACAGAGCAGGTTGCCGACAATGAAGATGCCCATCAACGTTACCAGGGCGGCCTTGCGCGGCAGCCTGGCGGTGGCCAGCGCCATGAACGGCGCACCGATGGCCACGCCCAGGGCGTAACCGGTCACCAGCCAGCCGGCGCCGGGGATCGACACACCGAGGTCGGCCGCCACGTTGGGCAACAGGCCCATGATGACGAATTCGGTGGTGCCGATGGCGAAGGCGCTCAAGGCCAATATGAGTAGCGAGAGGGGCATGGGGTAATACCTTTTTTGGCTTACTGACGTTAAGGGTCAGAGCTCTTTGCTGAAGACTTTGAGGAACTCCTGGATGGTTTCCTCGTTACGTTTGAAAAAGTGCCACTGGCCGACTTTGCGGCTGCTGATCAGGCCGGCACGTTGCAGGGTCGCCAGGTGTGCGGACACCGTGGACTGCGACAACCCGCAACGTTGATCGATCTGCCCGGCGCAAACGCCGTGCTCGTTGCTGTGAGACTGATCGGGGAATTCGACGGTCGGGTCTTTTAGCCAGTGCAGGATGTCTCGCCGTACCGGGTGCGCCAGGGCTTTTATTATTTCGTCGAGGTCAATGTTCATGATCGGGGGCTCGTGATTAGTAAAACGCTATATCGCGATGAAGCGAACTTTAAATCGGTATTTCGCGATATACCAATATGATTTCGATCTGACGACCGCGTAAATCGATATATCGGGTTATAACGATACGTGGATTGTATAGGCACAAGGGCGCAGTGCTAAGCTGCGCCCATGAACTATCTCGCACATCTTCACCTCGGTGGCCAGCGTCCCGGTCAATTGCTCGGCAGTCTCTATGGCGATTTCGTCAAGGGACGGCTGCAAGGGCAGTTCGACCCGGAGATCGAGGCGGCCATCCAGCTGCATCGCAGCATCGACGTGTTCACCGACCGCCATCCGTTGGTGGATGCCTCGTTGTCGCGTTTTTCCCTGACCCGCCGGCGTTATGCCGGGATCGTTCTCGACGTGTTTTTTGATCACTGCCTGGCACGGGACTGGACGCTGTACGCGGACCGGCCGCTGGAGTTGTTCACCTCCGACGTGTACCGGGTGCTGTCCAGCCAGCCGCAACTGCCGGAGCGCCTGGCGCGGATCGCGCCGCACATGGTGGCCAATGACTGGTTGGGTTCGTATCAGGAGTTTGAAGTGCTGGAACAGGTGTTGCGGGGGATTTCTCGGCGCTTGACCCGGCCCGAAGAGCTGGCCGCCGCGATGCAGGAATTGCGGGTGTTGTATGAGCCGTTGAGCGACGATTTCCGGTTGTTTTACCCGCAGTTGCAGGCATTTGCTGCAAGGCCGCGGATTTAATGTGGGAGCGAGCCTGCTCGCGAATGCGGTGCATCAGTCGACATCAATGTTGGATGACAGACTGCATTCGCGAGCAGGCTCGCTCCCACAGGGGATCTTTGTTCAGGCTGCAATCGCAGGACGCATCGGGGCTTGTTGAGGCTCGACCACCGTCCCAAACAACGCCTTCTGCACCGCCTGCTGCGCTTCGAACGCCAGTGCGGCACGCTCGCGGCCTTCGCACGGGATCGGCTTGAGCAGATGAATCTCCACCGCGCCGCGGTCATTGGCAAACAAGCGCATCAGGTGCGACAACAAATCATCATCGCCAATGAACGGCGCCAGCGTATCGGGCTCACCGTTGCGAACATAACGAATCGCCACCGGCTGCAGCTTCACCTCGGAATCGATCGCCGCCGACAGCAAGCGACCGTGGAAAGTGCGCAGCGAACGGCCATCGGTGGTGGTGCCTTCCGGGAACATCAGCAGCGGGTGTGCCTGTTGCAGGTGGCGGGTCATCTGTTTGCGGATCAACTGGCTGTCGCCTGAACCGCGACGGATAAACAGACTGCCGGCCTTGGCCGCCAACCAGCCCGCCACCGGCCAGGTGCGCACTTCGGCCTTGGACAGGAACGACAGCGGCGTGAGCATCCCCAGCAACGGGATGTCGGTCCAGGACACGTGGTTGCTGACCCAGAGCATCGGTGTCTTCGGCAATTCACCGTGCACGGTCACATCAAAGGGCAGGGCGTTGCTCAGGCGCGCCATGAAAAACCGCGACCAGCGCTGGCGGCGGACCATCGAGTGAGCCAGGCCCAGGCGTTCGAACACGCCGAACACAGTGGCCATGCTCAGACCGAGCGCAACCACCAGCAGCACTCGTGCGATTCGCGCGTACACGCGCAACCGACGCATTACACCGCCGCCTTGAAGTGTTTGGCGTAGCGCGGGCAGAGTTCGTCGCGCTTGAGCAGGATGAACACGTCGGCGACCTGGAAGTCTTCGTCCCAGCACGGCTCGCCGCAAATCTTCGCCCCCAGGCGCATGTAGGCCTTGAGCAGTGGCGGCATTTCCGCGATGACGTTCGATGGGATATCCAGGGTCGGCAGCGGCTTTTTCGGCTCGGCCCGCAGGTGTTCGGTGCACAGGTAACGTTCGCGCAGACGCTGCATGATCGCATGGGCCTGGATGCCGCCGTCCTGCATCGGGATGCTCGCGCAACCCATCAGATAGCTGTAGCCGCCCTGGTTCAGCACTTCGGCCAGTTCACCCCAGAGCACGGCGATGGTGCCGCCGTTGCGGTAGGCCGGGTCGACGCAGGTACGGCCGATTTCCAGGATGGGGCCTTGCAGATGGACCAGGCCATGCAGGCTGAATTCTTCTTCGCTGTAGAATTTACCCAGGCTGCTGGCAGCCGTGTGGTCGAGCAAACGGGTGGTCGCCACCAGGCGCCCGGTGTTCAAGTCACGCACACCGATATGGGCGCAATGAACATCGTAGTCGTCCATGTCCAGACCCTGCTCCGCGCCTTTCAGCTTGGCATTGAACTCGCCGCTGAACACGTTGAAGCGCAAAGCCTGTGCCTCTTGCAAAGCCTCGGCGCCCACCAGGCGTTCGGCTTGCAGGCGGCGTTCGTTGCCGGTGTCGCTGATGCGGGCGATCTGAGTCATGGCGAATCTCCGTGCGGGCTGCTCACCCGTCTTTGGGTTACAGCGGATCGACTTTCTTTATCCAGCCTTGTTGTGCAAAGTCAGGCTATGTAGCCCCGGTGTCATCGCCATTAAGCTTTGGTGATGCTTATATGACAGCCCACAAGGAGCCTCTTATGCCCTGGCAAACCCTGTTGAATCGCCGCGATCGCTTTCCCGCCTACCCGGACCTGGGCGAGGGTTTCGTGACGCTGTTGCAGCAGCTGGGCAACGTCACCCCGTTTGAACTGGCGGTGGTCGGTGGACGCATGATGGCGACACCGGGACTGGCGTTTCTGATGGGGTATCAGGCGGCGTTGCGCATGCTCTGGCCGAGCGCGCCGCCCAGCCTTGGCGCGCTGTGCGCCACCGAACAGCGCAGCCTGCGGGTGGCGAGCATGCAGACTCGCCTGAGGGATTTGCGCTTGAGCGGGCAAAAGGATTTCGTCACCGCGGGCGACGCCGCCGACTGGTTGCTGGTCGCTGCGCGTTGCGAACAACCCGGCGAAAATCCGCGCCTGAACCTGGCGGTGGTCTATCCCGATGAACCGGGGGTGCGGGTGGAGAAACTCCCGGCGATCCCGTTGATGCCGGACATCAGCCACGGTCGGTTGTTTTTGGATAACGCGCTGTGCGAATTGCTGGCAGGGGATGGGTGGGATGCCTACGTCAAACCGTTTCGCACCCTGGAAGACATTTATGTGCTGAGCGCGATGACGGCATGGCTGTATGGCGTCGGCCAGGACAGCGACTGGCCGCAATCCTTGCAACTGCGGTTACTGGCGCTGCTGGCCGGTTGTGCCGAAGTCAGCCGCCAGGCGCCCGGCAATCAAGCTGGACATGTATTGCTGGGTGGATTGTTTGCACAGTTCGAGGGGCTCAAGGCTGAAGTGAATCAGGCGTTGGTCGAAGGGCCTCCGGAGTGGGCGGCGATGTGGCAGCGCGATCAAGCGGTGATGGATCTGGCTGCGGGAGCGCGGGTGAAGCGGTTGGCCAAGGCGTTGGCGGCGTATTGACGGGACCCTTCGCGAGCACAGTTTGAAATGCATTCCCCTGTGGGAGCGAGCCTGCTCGCGAAGGCGATACTACAGACGATACAAATCCCGGAACTGTCATCAACCTCGACTAGGCTCAGCAGGTTATTCACCCTGAGCCCTCGTCATGTTCAAAGGCTTGCCCTTATTTTTCATCCTCTTGCTCAGCCTCACAGCCCACGCTGAAAACTGGCCCACCGAGCAATGGCCCACCGGCCCGACCATCACCGGCCCGGCGCTTCAGGCACTTGAGGCATACGCCTTCCCACCCCGCGATGACACCACCCACCAAGGCATCCGCACCGACGCTTTGCTGGTGATCCGCGACGGCCAGTTGATCTACGAACGCTACGCTGGCCCGACCACCGCCGAGACGCCGCACCTGGCCTGGTCGATCAGCAAGAGCCTGATGGCCACGGTCCTTGGCGTGGCCTATGGCGAAGGCCGGTTCAAATTGCAGGACCCGGTTGCCCAATTCTATCCGCCGCTAAAAAAATACCCTGAGATGACCATGGCCGACCTGCTGCATTGGGCATCCGGACTCGACTGGCAGGAAGACTATGAATACGCACCGTTGAAGTCCTCGGTGGTCGCCATGCTCTACACCCGCGGCCACCCGGACATGGCCGCGTTCACCGCCGATCACGACACCTATGCCGCACCGGGGCAGGCGTTTCGCTATTCCAGCGGTGACAGCAACCTGTTGTCCGCCGCGCTGAAAACCATCGTCGGCCCGGACCGCTATGCGAACTTTCCGTGGACTGCATTGTTCGAGCCGCTGGGCATTCGTCATGCCGTTTGGGAAACCGATGCCACGGGCACATTCGTCGCCTCGTCCTACGCCTACCTCACCGCTCGCGACCTGGCCCGCATCGGCTTGTTGATGGCCCGCGACGGTCGCTGGGGCGATCGGCAATTGCTGCCCAAGGATTGGGTCGCATTCAACCGTGAACCGTTCGTCCACTATCACGCCAATCAAGATGATGCGGTGCCTGGCGGCCACTGGTGGCTGAACCGTGCGGTGAATGGCGCGGCGCAACCCTGGCCCGATGCCCCCGCCGATACCTTCGCCGCGCTGGGCCATTGGGGGCAGGCGATGTACGTGATCCCCAGCGAAAACCTGGTCATCGTGCGCTACGGCGATGACCGTGATGGAAGTTACCGGCACAACGAACTGCTCAAACTCGCGCTCAAGGCCTTTGCCGGGAAGGTACAGCCATGAGCCGTCGTTCATTTGTACGTCGCCGACCGTTCAGCACGGTGTTGTTGATTCTGCTGCTCGCCTTGCTCGGATGGGCCTGGCAGGAGCGCGTGGCGTTCTGGGCATTCCCGGACATCATCAGCGCCTACACCGCCAAGGAATATTGCTCGTGTCGGTATGTGATGAACAATGACTCGGCGTATTGCCGCAGCTATGTGAAACAGTGGCTGCCGACCAGCGGCTTTAACGATGACGCCACGACCAAACGCATCACCGTCAGCGGGTTGGGGCGCAGCAACAGCGCGACCTGGATCGGCGAGCGTCAGGGCTGTCGCTTGGCCCCCTGACGCCATACACACAACACCTGTGGGAGCGAGCCTGCTCGCGAAAGCGTCGGCAGGCGCGACACAAGTAGTGAGGCTGCAAGTGCATTCGCGAGCAGGCTCGCTCCCACAGGGTTTTATGTGAGTTTCAATTGATCGGCTCCTCAGGTTCCACACCGTGGAACCACATTCGATTGTCCTCGCGCGCGACTCGCGGTTATCTGGCGGTGAGCGCGACCTGCCTTGATGTGTCGCGAAATCACCGCGAACAAAAAGAACGGGAATACACCCGGCCCGAGGACAATCGTCATGACCCGACATCAGCACATCCTTGCCTGGCTCAACGACGTGGCCAGCGACCTGCACGCCACCCGCCAGGACATCCACGCCCACCCTGAACTCGGTTTCGAGGAAAACCGCACCTCGGCGCTGGTCGCCCAATCCTTGAAAGAGTGGGGTTATGAGGTGCACACCGGCATCGGCAAGACCGGCGTGGTCGGTGTCCTGCGCAACGGCAGCAGCCCGCGCAAGCTCGGGATTCGGGCCGACATGGACGCGTTGCCGATCATCGAGAACACCGGTGCGGCCTACAGCAGCCGGCATCAGGGCTGCATGCACGCCTGTGGGCACGACGGCCACACCACCATGTTGCTGGGTGCGGCGCGCTACCTGGCGGCGACTCGCCAGTTCGACGGCACCCTGACCCTGATTTTCCAGCCCGCCGAAGAAGGCCAGGGCGGCGCCGAAGCGATGCTCGCCGATGGCTTGCTCGAACGTTTTCCCTGCGACGCCCTGTTCGGCATGCACAACATGCCGGGCCTGCCAGCCGGGCATCTGGGCTTTCGCGAAGGGCCGATGATGGCCTCGCAGGATCTGCTGACGGTGACCATTGAAGGCGTCGGCGGCCACGGCTCGATGCCACATCTGGCGGTGGACCCGCTGGTGGCGGCGGCCAGCGTGGTCATGGCCCTGCAAACCGTGGTCGCGCGCAATATCGATGCGCAGCAGGCGGCGGTGGTGACGGTCGGTGCATTGCAGGCCGGGGAAGCGGCCAACGTCATTCCGCAACAGGCGATCCTGCGCCTGAGTCTGCGTGCGCTGAACGCCCAGGTCCGCGAACAAACCCTGGAGCGGGTAAGCGCGATCATCGAAGCCCAGGCCCGCAGCTTCGGCTGCACCTCGACCCTCGAACACCGTCCGGCCTACCCGGTATTGGTCAACCATGCGGCAGAAACCGAGTTCGCCCGGCAAGTCGGCGTCGAGTTGCTCGGTGCCGACGCCGTCGATGGCAACACCGCCAAACTGATGGGCAGCGAAGACTTCGCCTGGATGTTGCAACGCTGCCCCGGCGCCTACCTGTTCATCGGCAACGGTGTATCGCGACCGATGGTGCACAACCCGGCCTATGACTTTAACGATGACATCCTGCTGACCGGTGCGGCGTACTGGGGCGCGCTGACCGAGAGCTGGCTCAAGCCGGCCTGAGCTTTCACTTTCTACTGCCGCTGGACCGGGCGCGTTACGTCGCGCCCGGCATCACCCAACAGGTTTGGAGAGTTCCCCATGCAGACTTCGAGTACTGGCGTTTCGCGTACCCGGCAGGTGGTCGCCGCCGTCATCGGCAACGCGCTGGAATGGTATGACTTCATCGTCTATGGCTTTCTGGCGAGCATCATCGCCCGGCAGTTCTTCCCCTCCGAGGATGAATACGCATCGTTGCTGATGGCGCTGGCGACCTTCGGCGTCGGCTTTTTCATGCGCCCGGTGGGCGGCATTTTGCTGGGCATGTATTCGGACCGCAAAGGGCGCAAGGCGGCGATGCAGATGATCATCCGCCTGATGACCGTGTCCATCGCGCTGATTGCCTTCGCGCCGAACTACGCCGCCATCGGCATGGGCGCGCCGCTGTTGATCGTGGTCGCGCGGATGCTGCAAGGTTTCGCCACGGGCGGCGAATACGCCAGTGCCACGGCCTTCCTGGTGGAAAGCGCACCGGCGCACCGCAAAGGGCTGTACGGCTCGTGGCAATTGGTCGGGCAATGCCTGGCGGTATTCTCCGGCGCGGGCATGGTGGCGTTGTTCACGCATCTGCTGTCGCCCGAGGCGCTGGACAGCTGGGGCTGGCGGATTCCGTTCGTCATCGGTCTGCTGATCGGCCCGGTGGGGTTGTGGATTCGCAAACACATGGAGGAACCGGAGGAGTTCCTCGAGGCGCGGAAACAGGCCAAGGGCGAAAATCCGGGATTGTTGCAAGTGATCCGCGAACATCGGCGCAGCATTCTGGTCTCGATGGGCCTGGCCTGTGGTGCGACCGTGTCGTTCTACGTGGTGCTGGTGAACATGCCGACCTTTGCCCACAAGAACCTGGGCCTGCCACTGGATCAGGTGCTGCTGGTGCAGATGCTCGCGGTGGCGCTGATGACCGTGGTGATTCCGTTGTCCGGTGCGCTGTCGGACCGCCTTGGCCGGCGTCCGGTGTTGATGGCCTTCACCCTGGCGTTTTTCCTGATGGTGTATCCGCTGTATGTCTGGGTGGCGGCGGCGCCGTCGGTGGAGCGTTTGCTGGTGATGCAACTGTTGTTGTGCAGTGCGATTGGCGGTTTCTTCGGCCCGGCCCCGACGGCGCTGGCCGAGCAATTTCCGATTGAAGTGCGATCTACCGGCGTCTCGGTGGCCTACAACGTGGCGGTCATGGTGTTCGGCGGTTTTGCCCCGCTGATCGTCACCTGGCTGAGCAAGGCGCTGGCCACGCCGGTGGCGCCATCCTTCTATGTGCTGTTCGCTTGTGTACTGACGCTGCTGGGTACTTACTGCATGCATGAAGCACCGCGCGCCAGGCAATCCGTTGAACTTGACCTTGGAGTGAAACCTTGAGCATCCATCCGATTGTCGAACTGGACGCCGATGCGCTGTCCCGGGCCATCCACGAACGCCAGGTGTCCTGTCGCGAAGTGATGCAGGCCTATCTGGCGCAGATCGAGCGTTTCAATCCGCAGGTGAATGCGCTGGTATCGCTGCGCCCGCCTGAAGAGCTGCTGGCTGAAGCCGACGCCTGTGACCGACAACTGGACCAGGGCCAATCCCGTGGCTGGATGCACGGCATGCCGCAAGCGATCAAGGACCTGGCGGCGACCGCCGGGTTGCGCACGACCATGGGCTCGCCGCTGTTCGCCGAGCAAGTCCCGCAACAGGATGCGATCAGCGTGGCACGGGTGCGCAATGCCGGGGCGATCATCATCGGCAAGACCAACGTCCCGGAATTCGGACTCGGCTCGCAGACCTACAACAGCGTTTTCGGTACCACCACCAACGCCTACGACCCGACACTGGTCGCCGGTGGCAGCAGCGGCGGGGCGGCGGTGGCGCTGGCCTTGCGCATGCTGCCGGTGGCCGACGGCAGCGACATGATGGGCTCGCTGCGCAACCCGGCGGCGTTCAACAACGTCTTCGGTTTGCGCCCATCCCAGGGCCGCGTGCCCCATGGCCCGGCGCCGGAAGTGTTCGTCCAGCAACTGGCCACCGAAGGACCGATGGGCCGAACGGTCACCGATGTCGCTCGTTTGCTCGGCACCCAGGCCGGTTACGACCCGCGTGTGCCGTTGTCGCTGACGCAGGACCCGGAGATTTTCCATCAGTCGCTGGTGCAGGATTTCAGCGATGTCCGGCTCGGTTGGCTGGGCGACTACAACGGCTACCTGCCGATGGACCCGGGGGTGATGAGCCTGTGCGAGTCGGCGCTGCCGGACTTCGAAGCGCTGGGCTGCAAGGTCGAGGCCTGCCAGCCGGACTTTTCCATGGAGCGTTTGTGGCAAGCCTGGCTGGTGCACCGCCACTGGCTGGTGCAAGGCGGCCTCGGCGCGATGTATGCCGATCCGCACCAGCGCGAGCAACTCAAAGCCGAAGCCCGATGGGAGATCGAGGGCGGCCGGCGCCTGACCGCGGCGGATGTCTATCAGGCGTCGATCAGCCGCAGCGAATGGTATCGAGCCTTGAGCGAGTTGTTCGAACGCTACGATTTCCTGTTGCTGCCCACCGCCCAAGTATTCCCTTTTGATGCACAGACCCCTTGGCCGCGCGTCGTCGGCGGGCAGGCCATGGACACTTATCACCGCTGGATGGAAGTGGTGATCGGGCCGACCCTGGCCGGTCTGCCGAGCATGAACGTGCCGGTGGGTTTCAACCCGGCGGGATTGCCGATGGGCCTGCAAATCATTGGCCCGGCCCAGGCCGACCGTGCGGTGCTGCAACTGGCCTATGCCCATGAACAACTGACGCAATGGGTCAAACGGCGGCCACCCGGTTGTCTGCAAAATGCCTGAGTACTGCGGATGGGCGCGTAATTTGCTGTACGTTAACGATCATCCATTTCGGGCATACGGAGGTCGATTCCATGGACAGCAAGGCAGAAACCGGCAGCGTACGTTCGGTCGAGCGCGCCTTGGCGATCGTCGAGTTGCTGGGCGAGCATCAGGCGTTGGGCCTTGAGGAGTTGCACTACCTGACGACCCTGCCCAAGGCCACGGTGTCGCGCATGTTGCTGACCTTGCAGGAGCAGGGCTGGGTCTATCGCGGCTTGAGCGATCGGCGTTATCGCCTGTGCGCCAAGCGCCTGTTCGGTGACAGCCGGCAGCGCTTCAAGCGGCGCCTGGTGGAAAACGCCGCGCCGTTGTTGGTGGAATTGAGCGAGCGCACCGGGCTGGTGGCGGACTTGTCGTGGTTTGATGGCGAGCGGGTGGAGGTCATGGAAAGCGCGATCCCCACGGTGTTGCGCAAACGCTATCCGAACAACTGCCAGATCGTCGGCCAGCACGCCAGCCTGTTTCATTCGGCGATGGGCCGCGCTTGCCTGGGCGAACTGCAAAGCCATGAGGTGGAACGCCTGGCCGAGCGCGAGCGGCTGAACGACGAATCCTTGTACAACACCACCCAAGAGGCGCTGCATCAGGGCTTCGGCCAGCGTACCGAAGGCTACTGGGAATACCCGGTGCGCCTGCCGTTCCTGATCCGCGCGGTGGCCTTGCCGATTCATACCGAGGGTCGCCTGGTCGGCAGCATGGCGTTGCACTGGCCGATGGATCAGGCGCCGGTGGAGCGGGTGCTGAGCCTGCACCTCAATAGCCTGGCGGCGACCATTGGCGATGTGCAGCAGGCGATGGCCTGATTCACTCGTAACCTGTAGGAGCGAGCTTGCTCGCGATGGTCTTAGGGTACCGCGGTTACCCTGAAACCCCGCGTTATCGTTAA
>NZ_JBSVWS010000105.1:0-21239 GCF_054071155.1 Pseudomonas sp. SDO5532_S415
CGCCATCCTGTGGGAGCGAGCCTGCTCGCGAAGGGGCCGGTTGGTACAATGCAAAAATCAGGCAGAAACCACCCGATTTCGCCCCCGTTCCTTAGCCTGATACAGCGCCTTGTCTGCCGCAAACAGCAATTGCTCCAGGCTGATGTCGCTCGCTGTCGTCCAGGTACTGATGCCGATGCTGACCGTCATCGGCTGTTCATCGCCTGCCACCGGTGGCAACTGCTCCACCTGCACACGGATGCGCTCGGCAATCTGCCGTGCACCGTCGTTGCCGGTTTCAGCCAGGATCACCGAAAACTCCTCGCCGCCGTAGCGGGCTACCAGGTCTGTCGGACGATGGACATTGGCGCCAATGACATCGGCCAGCGAGCGTAATGCCTCGTCGCCTGCCTGGTGGCCGTGGCGGTCGTTGAAGGCCTTGAAGTGATCGGCATCGATCATCAGCACCGACATCGGCTTGCCGGACCGTTGCGCCCGAAACCACTCGTGGCGCAGGGTCTGGTCGAGGGTTCGGCGGTTGGCCACGCCGGTCAAGGCATCGGTGGCGGCCAGTTGCGCCAGTTCCTGTTCGGCGCTGTAGCGCAGGCGCAGTTCGCGGCAGAGCAACCAGGTCAGCCATAGCAGCGCGATACACAGGACCCCGGTGGCGCCGCTGATCACAATGGCCGTGCGCTGCCAGGTGGCGAAGACTTCGTCGCTGGAAAGGGCCACGATGACCGTCAGCGGCAGGTTGCCGACCCGGCTGAAGGTGTACAGGCGTTGCTGGCGGTCTACGCTCGACACGCCGTCAAAGCTGCCACTGCCCTCGCGCAGCATGCGCACGACGTTGGGCCGGTCGGCGAAGCTTTTGCCGACGGTGTTGTCTTGCAGAAACGGCTTCTGCGCCAAGAGCACGCCGTCGTCGTTGATGATGGCCAGCGTGCTGTCAGTCCCGATGTCGAGGCTGTTGAACAGCTGATCGAAGTACGCCAGGCGCATCGAGGCCACCGCGACCCCCAGAAACGCCCCGGTAGTCGAAGAAATGCGTCGGCTGAAGCTGATTTGCCATTCGTCGTTGTAGTCGCAGTCGCAGCGAGGCTTGAAGGGGCGGCTGATGAACATGCCGGTGTCGCGATTGAAGGCATGGGCGAGGAAATAATCGCGGTCGGCGAAGTTGCCCGGTTTGGGCTCGATCAATGATGAGTCGGCGAGCACTTCACCCTGCTGATCCAGCAGCAGGATGTCACTCTTGTAGCGGGCCGTGGTGGAACGGTCGAACAGCACCAGATGACGGATCTGTGCAGAAACCTGCTTCAAGTCATCCCGTTGCGCCGCGGCAATCAGGCCTTGCAGGGTCAGGTCATAGAGCTCCACCGTGCGCAACACGTCGGCATCGATCAATTGCGCAATGGTGGTCGCGCCGCGCGTGGCTGCCTGCTGGGCGTTGGTATGTTCGCGGATCAGTAGAAAAGTGACGATGCTGAGTATCGCAATGACCGTCAGGCTGCTGCCGAGGATCACCAGGATCTCGGGCCGTCCGGCGCTGCCTGAACAATTGGGAGTGCGGCGTACGGTCATGGGGGCTGATGTCTGCTTGGATGACTGGGTAAGCGTAGTTCCATAAACGTAGCAGCCAGGGAAAAGGCCGGTTAAATGAACCAACTGAGGTCTGCCAGGGTGAACAAAACCGTGGGAGCGAGCCTGCTCGCGATGAAGGCGCAACATTCAGCGTCGATGTTGATTGACCTGACGCTATCGCGAGCAGGCTCGCTCCCACAGGTTGTACGGCAGGTGCCAGAGTGATCAGAGCAAATCGAGGGGATAGTCGATGATCACCCGGTATTCATCGGTGTCCTGATCCAGAACTCCGTAACCATTGCCGCCACGGTTGGTCGCCCATTGCAGGCGCAGCGCCAGATCCTTGGCTTTGCCGCTCTGAACCACGTATTTCAGGTCAACGTCACGCTCCCAGTGCTTGGCGTTCTTGCCATCGGCGCTGTACCACGCGGCATAGCCCGGGCTGTCGGGATCAACCTGAGTCAGGTCCAGTTTTCCTCGGGAGTACGACACGGCCGATGTCAGGCCCGGCAGACCAAACCCGACAAAGTCGTAGGCGTATTTGAGTTTCCAGGAGCGTTCATTGGGGCCGTTGAAGTCCGAATACTGCTGGGAGTTGTCGAGGAAAATGCTGTCGCCCTGGCTGATGTAGTCGAACGGGGTGTTGCCGTTGACCCGCTGGTAAGCGGCCGTGACGCTGTGATTACCCACGCCGACGGTGAAATGCAGGCTGTAAGTGTTGTTGTCGATATCGCCCAGTAGCGCATCACCGGTGTCCTGCGTGTGATAGACGTGCAGGCCTGGGTTGAGGCTGATCAGGTCATTGAGCGCGTAGGTGTAGTCCAGGTCGAAGTAGTACTGGTTCCAGATGTTCTTGAGTTCGGCGGCATACAGGCTGCTGGTCAGTCCCGGCAGGCCGCTCCAGGCCATGCCGGCCCAGTTCAGGTGCCGACTGTCCTCGCCATCAGGCAGGCTGCCGTAGGACGTGCCGATGCGGGTATGGCCGCTCTGGTTGTACGGCTTGGTGAAGCTGGCCTGGCCGCCTTCGATCATCACACCGTCGATGCTGTGGTTGGTCAGGCTGACGCCGCGAAAGGTCTGGGGCAGCATGCGGGTTTCGCCCCCGGCAATCACCGGGTTGGCCAGAAACAGGTCGCCGGCCTTCAACTCGGTATCGAAAGCGCGCATTTTCAAGGTGCCGCCGGCGGTCGAGAACGACCCTGGCGCTTTGCCGTTGCCATCGCTGACCGGCAGGATGCTCGAATTGTCCGTGCCGCCACCGCCGTCGAGCTTGAGCCCGAGCATGGCGTGGGCATCGATGCCAAAACCGAGCGTACCCTCGGTGTAGTCCGACTCGAAGACACCCAGGAAACCTTGCCCCCACTCAATGTTGTCGTCGGCCTGCTGCAGGCGATTGCGGTGCATGTAGTAGTTGCGGGCGTTGAGGTTGAGGCTCGAGCCTTCGACGAATCCTGCGGCAGACGAATCATCGGCGGCCTGGACGCTGGTGGTCATCGTTGCAGCGATTGCAATGACCAACGGTGTGGATCGGAATGGGAAACGCACGTGCGGAAAAGCTCCTTGGGTCAACTTGGAACGTCACTGTTGGGGGCGTCGGGGATGTTTACATGGGGATGGCGAAGCAAACGGGGTTGGACCCACAACGAAAAAAAGCCGCTGATAGCAGCGGCTTTGAAGACAACTGTTCAAGGGGAAGAGCCGATGAAAAGTGTCGAGGGAAACAGGAGCGATGCGCGTCGATCAGCTGTCTTTCTCGGCCTGTGGCTGGGCCTGAATGCTCGATGCTTGCGGGGCCTGGGTGCCTTCCTGGGCTTTGGCCGTCATCTCGATCTGGTGCTCTTGGTAAGCAGCGGCGCGTGCGGCGTTTTGTGCGACGAAAGCCTGCGACTCTTCAGCCATGGCCAATGGCGTCACGAACAAAGAGGACAAAACAAAAGCGCTGGCAATACCCATACTGTTGGACATCTTTAAAACCTTCTTGCTTGGCAAGTGCTGTTTGGTGCGGGCAAAGATAAGGATGTCGGGCGATGGGAAAAAGAGCGGATTCATGAAAGGACTGTTGCGCAAAAGGCAATAGTTGGATGTTCACTGGTTTGTGGTCAACCCGAAACCACTGTGGGAGCGAGCCTGCTCGCGAAAGCGGTGGATCAGTCAGCATGGATGTTGGATGTGAGGCTTCTTCGCGAGCAGGCTCGCTCCCACAGTGGACTTTTGTTGCTCAGATACTTTCCCTCAACCATGGAATCTCCCACAAAGGGAAGGGGGTCAGACCGGCAGGTGAATCCCGAAGGTGTTCATGCCGTGATCGCTGCGCACGAACACATCCCCGCCATGCATCAGCGCGATCGCCTTGACGATCGCCAGTCCCAATCCGTGGTTGTTGCCGCTGTTGCTGCGCGAGGCGTCGACGCGGTAGAAGCGTTCGAACAGGCGCGGCAGGTGCTCGTTGGCAATCGGCGAACCGGGGTTGGCGACGCCAATACTGACTTGATGCTCCTCGGCTTCGATTCGCACCTCAATCACCTGTCCGGGTTCGGTGTGCTGCACCGCGTTGCTCAGCAGGTTGATCAGCGCCCGTCGCAGGTGCGCGATCTCGATCCGCACTTGCGCATCGCCGCTGACCTGCACCTGGACCTGAGCATCTTCGAGGATGAAATCCAGGTATTCCAGGGTTGTAGCCACCTCATCGGCCAACGACGTGGAGGTCAGTTTGGTGGCCTTGCTGCCCTGGTCCGCACTGGCGAGGAACAGCATGTCGTTGATGATCGAGCGCAGGCGCTCGAGCTCTTCAAGGTTCGATTGCAGGACTTCGAAATAATGCTCCGCCGAGCGTCCACGTGTCAGCGCGACCTGGGTCTGGCCGATCAGGTTGGTCAGCGGCGAGCGCAGTTCATGGGCGACATCGGCATTGAACGATTCCAGCCGCGAGTAAGCCAGTTCGACCCGCTCCAGCGTGGAGTTGAACGAATTGACGAACTGGTTCAACTCCGGTGGCAGTGATGACATGCGCAAACGCCCGGAACGCAAGGGCGGGGCCAGGCGCTGGGCCTCCTGAGACAGCTTGATCAGTGGCTTGAGGCCGATCCGCGCCACCCAGTAACCCAGTGCCGAGGCCAGCAGCACGCCGACAATCGCCAGGCTGATCAGGGCGATCAGCAACTGGTGTTGAGTCTGGTGGAACGTTTCGGTATCGATGCCGATCATGAAGCGCAGTGGCGGCCGTTGATCCTTGGCCGGGAACTGGCTGACCAGCACCTTGAGCGGGTAAGGCTGATTCGGCAACGTCATGTCGCGCATGCCCAGCGGCCCCTGGGCAAACTCGCGGATCCGCGGCGTCAGGTTGCCGTATTCGTAGTGTGGATCGTCGCTGATGATCCAGAAACTGATGCGTTTGTCTTCTTCACCCAGCAGCTTGAGCTTGTTGTTGATCTTCACCCAATGTTCGGGCGTGCCGTAACGGCCAACGGTGGATTCGAGCACGCTGTAACGCGCATCCAGTTCGGCTTCAGGCAGCAAACCCAGGCCTTTGTCGACCTGCTGGTACAGCGCCCAGCCGATCACCAGGAACACCAATAGCGCCACCAGCGTGAACATCCCGCTGAGGCGTAGGGCGATGCTATTACTGGACACCACGGCTCTCCAGCACATAACCCATGCCACGGATCGTGTGCAGCAGTTTTTCATCGAATGGCCCGTCAAGCTTGGCCCGCAGACGTTTGATCGCGACTTCGACGACGTTGGCGTCGCTGTCGAAATTGATGTCCCAGACCATTTCCGCGATGGCGGTTTTCGAGAGGATTTCGCCCTGACGCCGGGCCAGCACACTGAGCAGCGAAAACTCCTTGGCGGTCAGGTCCAGGCGCGTGCCGGCGCGGGTGGCCTTGCGGCTGATCAAATCTATCCACAGGTCGGCGATGCTCACTTGCACCGGTTCATGGCCACCGCTGCGGCGGGTCAACGCTTGCAGGCGAGCCACCAGTTCGAGGAAGGAAAACGGTTTGCCCAGGTAATCGTCGGCACCGTCGCGCAGGCCCTTGATGCGGTCTTCGACACGCTCGCGGGCGGTGAGCATGATCACCGGTGTCTGCTTGCGCGCACGCAAGGCGCGCAGGACGCCGAAGCCATCCAGGCCCGGCAGCATGACGTCGAGGACGATCACCGCGTAGTCGTTTTCCAGCGCCAGGTGCAGGCCTTCCACGCCATCGCGGGCCAGGTCCACGGTGTAACCCTGTTCCGTCAGGCCGCGGTGCAGATAGTCCGCGGTTTTTTCCTCGTCTTCGATAATCAGAACGCGCATGACCCCGCCTCAGTCTGTGGTCGCCAGCGCCGGCAGCGCTGTTGGTTTAGGCCGATGGAAAAGCCGCTCCAGCCATAAGTATATGACTGGTGTGGTGAACAGCGTCAGCGCCTGGCTCACCAGCAAGCCGCCGACCACCGCGATCCCCAAGGGCTGGCGCAGCTCGGCACCGGTGCCATAGCCGAGCATCAGCGGCAGGGCGCCGAGCAGGGCGGCGAGGGTGGTCATGATGATCGGCCGAAACCGCGTCAGGCAGGCCTGGAAGATCGCTTCTTCCGGTGGCAGGCCGCCTTTGCGCTGCGCTTCGAGGGCGAAGTCGATCATCAGAATGCCGTTTTTCTTCACGATACCGATCAGCAACACCAGGCCGATCAGCGCCATGATCGAAAAGTCCTGGCCGCAGATCCACAACATGATCACCGCACCGAGGCCCGCAGCAGGCAGCGTCGAGATGATGGTCAGCGGATGGACGAAACTCTCGTAGAGCACGCCGAGAATGATGTACACCGCCACCAGCGCCGCCAGGATCAACCAGGGCTGGCTGGCCAGCGAACTCTGGAACGCTTGCGCCGCGCCCTGGAAATTGCCGCTGATCGCCACTGGCATGCCAATCTCGGCCTTGGCCTGGTTGAGCATGATCACCGCATCGCCCAACGCCACACCGGGTGCGAGGTTGAACGACATGTTGGCGGCCGGGAACATGCCGTCATGGGCGATGGACAACGGGCCGATGGTGGGCGCATCGAACCGGGCCAGCGCCGACAGCGGCACCATCTCACCGCTCAAGGGCGAGCGCAGGTAGAAATAGTTGAGACTTTCGGCCTTGCCGCGCTGTTTGGTGTCCAGTTCCAGGATCACGTTGTACTGGTTGATCTGGGTCTGGAATTCGTTGATCTGACGCTGGCCGAAGGCGTCATACAGCGCTTCGTCAACATCACTGGCGGTCAGGCCGAAGCGTGCAGCCGCGCTGCGGTCGATGCTGATGTGGGTGATGCTGCCGCCCAGTTGCAGATCGTTGGAAACATCGCGGAATGCCGGGTTGCTGCGCAGCTTTTCCGTCAGGCGCTGGGTCCAGGTGCTCAGCACCGCACCGTCGTTGCTCTTGAGCACGTACTGATACTGGGCACGGCTCGGGCCGGAACTGAGGTTGATATCCTGGCCGGCGCGCAGGTACAGGACGATGCCCGGGACTTTCATCAGTTGCGGACGAATCCGGTCGATGAACTCGCTGGCCGAAACATCGCGGTCACCGCGTTTTTTCAGGGCGATCCAGAAGCGGCCGTTGGCGATGGTCTGGTTGCTGCCCGATACGCCGACCGAGTGAGAAAAGGTCTGTACGGCCGGATCTGCAGCGACGATTTCGGCCATCGCCAGGTGTTTTTTCACCATGTCGCCGTAGGAAATGTCCGCAGCCGCTTCAGTGGTACCGAGGACAAAACCGGTGTCCTGTACCGGGAAGAAACCTTTCGGAATAAAGATGTAACCGCCGACGGCCAGCGCCACTGACAGACCGAAAACACCAATCATCAGCTTCTGATGGGCGAGGGCGCGGCGCAGGCCTTTTTCATAGAGGTCCAACAGGCGCTCGCCGAAACCTTTCTTGCCGTGGGCATCGTGCACCGGGGCGCGCATGAACAGCGCCGCCAGGGTGGGCGCCAGGGTCAGGGATACCACCACCGAAATCAGGATGGTCGAGGTGGCGGTCAGGGCGAATTCCTTGAACAGCCGCCCGACCACGCCGCCCATGAACAGCAGCGGAATGAACGCCGCCACCAGCGAGAAGCTGATCGACACCACGGTGAAGCCGATTTCCCCCGCACCTTTGATCGCGGCCTCGCGCATGCCGTCGCCGGCCTCCAGATGACGGTGAATGTTCTCCACCACCACAATCGCATCGTCGACCACAAACCCCACGGCCACCACGATCGCCACCAGCGTCAGGTTGTTCAGGCTGAAACCCATGAGGTACATCAGGGCGAAACTGGCGATCAGCGACACGCCGAGCACCGCTGACACAATCAGGGTCGCCGACAACTGGCGCAGGAACAGCGCCATCACCGCCACCACCAGCATGATCGCGATCAGCAAGGTGATTTCCACCTCATGCAGCGAGGCCCGGATGGTCTGGGTGCGGTCGATCAGCGTCTTGACCTGTACCGACGCCGGAAGCATGGCTTCCAGGCCCGGCAGCGCTGCCTGGATGCGGTCCACGGTCTCGACGATATTGGCCCCCGGCTGGCGGAAGATCACCAGGTTGACTCCCGGTTGCGTGCCGGCCCAGGCCTGGACGTAGGCATCCTCCGAACCGTTGACGACTTTGGCCACATCCTTGAGATGAACCGGTGCACCGTCCTTGTAGGAAACGATCAGCTGGCTGTAGTCATCAGGGTGGAACAACTGGTCGTTGGTGGAAAGGGTCGAGATGCTCGATTCCCCGTACAGCGCACCTTTGGCCAGGTTGAGGCTGGTCTGCTGGATCGCCAGGCGGATGTCCGCCAGCGTCAGGCCGATGGCCGCCAGTTTGTCCGCCGACACCTGGACACGGATCGCCGGACGTTGCTGACCGGTGATGGCGACCTGGCCTACACCGTCGATCTGGCTGATCTGGCGGGATAACAGGGTTTCCGTCAGGTCGCTGAGTTCGGGGCCGGGCATCAGCGATGAGTTGACGCTGAGGATCAACACCGGACTGTCGGCCGGGTTGACCTTGCGCCAGGTCGGCAGGTTGGGCATGTCCTTGGGCAGCTTGCCGGCGGCGGTATTGATTGCGGCCTGCACTTCCTGGGCGGCGGTGTCGATGCTTTTGTCGAGGGTGAATTGCAGGGTCAGGATGGTTGAGCCGAGGGCGCTGCTCGAGGTCATCTGTGTCACGCCGGGGATGGCGCTGAACTGCACTTCAAGAGGCGTGGCCACCGAAGACGCCATGGTTTCCGGGCTGGCGCCGGGCAATTGTGCCGCCACCTGGATGGTCGGGAATTCCGCCTCGGGCAGGGGGGCCACCGGCAGGCGCGGAAAGGCGATGGCGCCCAGCAGCACCAGGGCGAACGTCAGCAGAACCGTCGCCACCGGATGGTCGATACACCAGGCGGATATCGAGCCGTGGCCTTTCATTGCGCGGCCTCCGATTGCACCACCTGCGGCGGGTCGGTCAGCACTTGCACGGTGGCACCGGGCTTGAGCCGCGACTGGCCATCGCTGACCAGCACGTCACCCGGCGCCACGCCTTTGATGATGTTCTGGCCGCTGCCCTGGAAGACCATTTGCACCGGCACGGTTTCGACCTTGTCGCCCTTGAGCCGGTAAACGAAAGGCTGGTCCAGACCACGCTGTACGACGGTGGGCGGTACCACCAGCGCATCTTTGTCCAAGGCTGTCTGAATCTTTACCGTCACCAGCAGGCCCGGCCAGAGTTTCTGCCCGGCATTGTTGAATTCGGCCTTGGCGCGAATGGTCCCGGTGTTGGCATTGATCTGGTTGTCGATCAGGGTCAGGTGGCCTTCACCCAGCAGGTTACCGGTTTCGCCGTCGGTGTCGGCCCCGATGTAGGCCTTGACCCGGGCATATTGCGGATCGCTGATCAGGCCTTGCAGGGTCGGCAGCATGTGTTGCGGCAGGGAGAACTCCACGGCAATCGGGTCGATCTGGGTGACGGTGAACAGGCCTTGGGTGTCGGTCATGCGCAGGAAGTTGCCTTCGTCCACAGTGCGAATACCGACGCGGCCGCTGACCGGGGAGCGAATCTGTGTGTAGGACAGTTGCACCTGTGCCGCATCAATCGATGCCTGGTTGCCCTGAGCGGTAGCCTTGAGCTGGTTGACCAGTGCCTGTTGCTGGTCGTAAGTCTGTTTCGATACGCCGTCGTCGACGCTCAGCAGCTTGTAGCGCTTGAGGTTGACCTGCGCCACTTGCAGTTGCGCCTGGCTTTCACCCAGCTGTGCCCGGGCCTGGTCGAGACTGGCGCGGATCGAGCGGTCGTCGATGGTGGCCAGCAAGTCGCCTTTGCTCACCAGTTGGCCTTCCTTGACCAGGATTTTGGTAAGAATGCCGTCGATTTGCGGACGCACCACGACGCTGTGCAGCGACAGCACCGAACCGATGCCGCTGACGTAGCGAGGGACGTCTTTTTCGACGACGCTGACCACGCGCACAGGAATGGCGCTGGGCGCCGCGAGCTTTGCCTTGGCGGGTTTGGTGGCATACCACAGGCCCAGCGCTGCCAGAATAATCAGAAGGGCGACGAGCAGGGCGGGTTTTTGCTGGATTCGCATGCGAGTGAGGCGCCAGGGCTGGGTGATCGACAGGTTGGTATGTTCCTTTATAAACCTGTTTGACGGTCAGGAAGGTGACTGCTAACTGACGGCGCTGTCAGTTTGGCCTTGGCTTGGCGGCCTTATAGCCGACCATGCTGTGGATGGGGGGTGTACATATCCGTTGCTGCGGTAACGGCGGCTGGCGGTTTCGCCCTTACGGCGACTCACTTTTTTGACAAGCGCCTCAAAAAAGTAAGCAAAAAAACGCTTGCCCCGGCGTCCGGCCCCTCGCCAGGGCTCGGGGTTCCTTCACTCCGGCATTCATCCGGGGGCATTGCCCTCCGGTTGGCTTCGCTGCACCTACATGCAATGGGTTCGACTGCGTCGAACGGCGCTGCGCGCCCATCCCCGGATGAACACCTCCACTCAGCCTCCCGAAGGGGCGGGTGGATCAAAATCAAAAGCTTAAGGCGAGCTAACGCTCGGCCTGATGAGTGGTGAAAAGCGGGTGTACACCAGTTTGCTTTTGCTTTTGCCTTTGTAGGAGCAAGGCTTGCCCGCGAAGGCGGCCTGACAGCCGACCAATCTCTTGCTGATGTACCCGGCTCTACTGTGGGAGCGAGCCTGCTCGCGAAGGCGGCCTGACAGCCGACCTGACTTTTGCGGGTGTATTCAATCCAAATGTAGGAGCCGCCTGCGGCAGCTCCTACACAGATATTGTGAGATCCAGAAGGTTCAATTCGCCACCCGCGCCCCCGCCAGGCTGCCGCTCAGTTCATAAGCCGCCAATTCCGCCTGATGCGCCGCCAACAGCTCCGGCAACGATCCACGCAGGTATTCCACCCAGGTCTTGATCTTCGCATCCAGGTATTGCCGCGACGGGTAGATCGCGTACAGGTTCAGCTCCTGCGAGCGGTATTTGGGCATCACGCGCACCAGCGAGCCGTTGCGCAGGCCGTCAATCGCCGCATACAGCGGCAGTACGCCAACGCCCATGCCGCTGGTGATCGCGGTTTTCATCGCGTCGGCCGAGTTCACCAGGAACGGTGAGCTGTTGATGGTGACCATTTCCTGGCCATCGGGGCCGTCGAAGGCCCATTTCTCCAGGGGGATGACGGGGCTGACCAGGCGCAGGCAGGCGTGGTTGAGCAGGTCGCTGGGTTTTTGTGCGCAGCCGTTGGCTTTGACGTAGGCGGGGGAGGCGCAAACGATGCTGTAGGTGATGCCAAGGCGTTGGGAAACGAAGCCCGAGTCCGGCAGCTCGCTGGCGAGCACTATGGAAACGTCGTAACCCTCGTCCAGCAGGTCCGGCACGCGGTTGGCCATGGTCAGGTCAAAGGTCACGTCCGGGTGGGTCTTGCGGTAGCGGGCGATGGCGTCGATCACGAAGTGCTGGCCGATGCCGGTCATGGTGTGCACTTTCAGCTGGCCGGCCGGCCGCGCATGGGCGTCGCTGGCTTCGGCCTCGGCTTCTTCGACATAAGCCAGGATTTGCTCGCAGCGCAGCAGGTAGCGTTTGCCGGCTTCGGTCAGGGCAATGCGTCGGGTCGTTCGGTTGAGCAGACGGGTTTGCAGGTGGGCTTCCAGGTTGGAGACCGCGCGCGAGACGTTGGCCGTGGTGGTGTCCAGTTGCACGGCGGCAGCGGTGAAGCTGCCGGCCTCGGCCACGTAACTGAAGGCGCGCATGTTTTGCAAAGTGTCCATGGGGTGCTCTCGGGTTCGATGGCAAATTGTGACACGAAGTTTCAGGATCTGAGACCCCAGACTTAAGGATTATCGCGTTAACGGTAACAAAGATTCACAGGAATCCCAGCTTATCGCCATTCCGGTCGCCCCATAGAATTGCGCCGATCGTTGTACCTCCCCTCCTCAGGAATCTTCAGCAGTGCCGCGTCGCATCAGCAGAGCGCTTGAGCCGCTCAGTATTCTGGCTTTAACCCTGGTCATCAGCGGCTGCATCGGAACCGGAGGTGTTGCCCCGCAGGGCAAGACGCTGGAGGCCAATTCGCTGGCCACCGACGAGGCCATCCAGAGCGCCGCGCAGGATGCTCATTGGCCCACCGCCCAATGGTGGCAGGCTTATGGCGACCCGCAACTGAACCATTGGATCGAGCTCGCCGTGCAAGGCAGCCCTTCCCTGGCCATGGCCGCTGCGCGGGTACGGCAGGCCAAGGCCATGGCCGGTGTCGCCGAAGCGGCCGAAGCGTTGCAGATCAACGGTCAGTCCACGCTCAAGCGCCACAACTGGCCCACCGATCAGTTCTATGGTCCGGGTGATCTGGCCAACAGCACCACCTGGGATAACAACGCCGCGCTGGGTTTCAGTTACGCCCTCGATCTCTGGGGGCGCGAAAGCAACACCACCGAACGCGCCGTGGACATGGCCCACATGACCGTCGCCGAAGCGCGCCAGGCGCAGCTCGAATTGCAGAACAACATCGTGCGCGTCTACATCGAGCTCTCGCTGCATTACGCGCAGCGGGACATTGTCGAGGCGACCCTCAAGCAGCAACAGCAGATCCTTGATCTGGCGCAAAAACGCTTGAACGGCGGCATCGGCACCCATTTCGAGGTCAGCCAGGCCGAAACGCCTTTACCGGAAACCCACCGGCAGATCGATGCACTGGATGAAGAAATTGACTTGAGCCGCAATCAGCTGGCTGCGCTTGCGGGCAAGGGACCGGGGGAGGGCGCGAAATTGCAGCGGCCGACGCTGTCGCTGGGCGCGGCGCTGAAGCTGCCGTCGTCATTGCCGGCGCAGTTGCTCGGTCAACGGCCGGACGTGGTCGCCAGCCGCTGGCAAGTGGCGGCCCAGGCCCGGGGCATCGATGTGGCGCATGCCGGTTTCTACCCCAATGTCGACCTGCTCGGCAGCCTCGGCTACATGGCCACCGGCGGCGGGGCATTGGAGTTTTTGACTGGCAGGAAACTCAACTACAGCGTGGGACCGGCTATTTCCCTGCCGATTTTCGACGGCGGCCGGTTGCGTGCGCAGCTGGGCGAAGCCTCGGCCGGTTATGACATCGCGGTGGCCAGGTACAACCAGACCCTGATCAATGCGCTGAAAAACATCTCCGATCAGTTGATACGTCGCGAGTCCATGGACAAGCAGCAAACCTTCGCGGCCGAGTCGGTGGCTACCGCGCAGAAAACCTATGACATCGCGATGATCGCCTACCAGCGCGGGCTCACCGATTACCTCAACGTACTCAACGCCCAGACCCTGCTGTTCAAGCAGCAGCAAGTTCAGCAGCAGGTCCAGGCCGCGCGGCTGAGTGCCCATGCCGGGCTGGTGACGGCGCTCGGTGGCGGGCTCGGTGCAGGCTACGACGTGCCCGAAGACCGCCAGACCGCAGCACCGAAAACCCCGGTTCTTTTACGTTGAACACAATCCCTGTGGGAGCGAGCCTGCTCGCGAAGAGGCCTTATCAGTCAATGATGATGTCGCCTGGCACGCCGCTTTCGCGAGCAGGCTCGCTCCCACAAGGTCCAATTCGTCGCACACTTTTCGACCAATGAGCAGGATTTCATGACGCCCTTGCCCGCACCTTTGCGCTGGCTGTATTCCCTTGACTGGCGCCGGGGTTTCTTCGACTGGGCGCGCAGCGACGGCGTGACCTGGGTGTACATTTTCAAGGTACTGATCGCGGCGTTCCTCACGCTCTGGCTGGCCATGCGCCTGGAGTTGCCGCAACCGCGCACGGCGATGATCACCGTGTTCATCGTCATGCAGCCGCAAAGCGGCCAGGTGTTCGCCAAGAGTTTCTATCGCTTCCTTGGCACCCTGGCCGGCTCAGCGGTGATGGTGGCGCTGATTGCCTTGTTCGCGCAGAACACCGAGCTGTTTCTCGGCTCGCTGGCGATCTGGGTCGGCATTTGCTCGGCGGGCGCGGCGCGCAGTCGCAACTTCCGCGCCTACGGTTTTGTACTGGCCGGTTACACCGCGGCGATGGTCGGATTGCCGGCGCTGGCGCATCCCGATGGCGCGTTCATGATGGCGGTCTGGCGGGTGCTGGAAATCTCCCTGGGGATTCTCTGCTCGACCCTGGTCAGCGCCGCGATCCTGCCGCAAACCGCCAGTGCCGCGATGCGCAACGCTTTGTACCAGCGCTTCGGTGTGTTCGCCTTGTTCGTGACGGACGGCTTGCGCGGCCGCAGTAAACGCGAGGCATTCGAAGCCAGCAACGTGCGCTTCATCGCTGAGACGGTGGGTCTGGAAAGCTTGCGCAGTGTCACCGTGTTTGAAGACCCGCATATGCGTCGACGCAACGGTCGGCTCAGTCGCCTTAACAGCGAGTTCATGGGCATTACCACCCGTTTCAATGCCTTGCATCAGCTGCTCGAGCGCCTGCGCAGCAACGGTGCCGATCACGTGGAGGCGGCGATCAAACCGGGCTTGCAGGATCTGGCCGAGTTGCTCGACGGCTACAGCGGACGTGCCCTCACCAGCGCCGATGCAGCACGACTGGTCACGGCCCTGACGGCCTACAAGCAAGGTTTGCCGGCGCGGGTGCGCAGTCTGCGGGCGGTTTTCCAGGAGAACAATCCGAGCGACGCTGAGCAACTGGATTTTCACACCGCCTACGAATTGCTCTATCGCTTCGTCGACGACTTGCACAGTTATGCACAGACCCACGCGTCCCTGGCGGATCACAGCCATGAGCGCGAGCGTTGGGACGAACCGTTCACCCCGCAAACCAACTGGCTGGCGGCCGCGGCGTCGGGGATTCGTGCGTCTTTCATTCTGCTGGTGCTGGGCAGCTACTGGGTGGCCACGGCGTGGCCGAGCGGGGCGACCATGACCCTGATCGCCGCCGCCACCGTGGGCCTGTCCGCCGCGACGCCGAATCCCAAGCGCATGGCGTTCCAGATGGCTTGCGGCACCTTGCTCGGGGCCGTGATCGGTTTCGTCGAGATGTTCTTCATCTTCCCGTGGATCGACGGCTTCCCCTTGCTGTGTGTGATGCTCGCGCCGGTCTTCGTGCTCGGCGCGTTTCTCGCATCGCGCCCGCAATATGCCGGGGTCGGGGTGGGCTTGCTGATCTTCTTCAGTATCGGTTCGGTGCCGGACAATCTCACGGTCTACAACCCCTACACCTTTATCAACGACTACATCGCCATGGTGCTGGGCATGCTGGTGTGCGCGGCGGCGGGGGCGATCATTCTGCCGCCCAACAGCCGCTGGTTATGGCGGCGGCTGGAGCAGGACCTGCGCGGCCAGGTGGTGTATGCCATCAGCGGCAAACTCAAGGGCCTGGCGTCGAGTTTCGAAAGCCGCACCCGCGACCTGGTGCATCAGGCCTACGGCTTCGCGGCGGGGCAGCCGCAGGTGCAGCGTGATCTGCTGCGCTGGATGTTCGTGGTGCTGGAAGTCGGCCACGCCATCATCGAGTTGCGCAAGGAACAAGCGATTCTGCCGGTGCACCCTGCCTATGCCCAATCCCAGCCATGGCGCCAGTCGATCCGCGTCATGGGCCGCGCGCTGGTGCGGCTGTTTCTGCAGCCGGGACAGAGCAATCTGGAACGCGCATTGATCGCGGTCGACCACGCGATCAGCCGTGTGCAGGCCACCGACGAACCCTTTGCCCCGCACTTCGATACTTCGGCATTGCGTCGGGTGAAAAGCTATCTGCACTTCATCCGCACCTCGCTGCTGGACCCGCAGTCGCCGTTGTCCAGCTATGCCCCCGTCACCGCCCGGCCCCAAGGACTTGACCATGCCCCGTGAAATCGCCTTCCACGGCGTGTACATGCCCACCATGACCCTGATGTTTCTGATAGCCGCGGCACTGGCCTGGGCGCTTGACCGGTTTTTCTCCGGGTTCGACCTGTACCGCTTCTTCTGGCACCCGGCACTGCTTCGCCTGAGTCTGTTTACCTGTCTGTTCGGCGCTTTGGCGCTGACTGTCTACCACTGAGAATGCCCTGATGAAAAAGCTTTTCAGCCTGCTCGCCACCCTGCTGGTATTGGCCCTGGCGATATGGATCGGCCGCACCCTCTGGGTGCATTACATGCAGACGCCGTGGACCCGTGACGGTCGGGTACGCGCCGATATCATCAACGTCGCCGCCGACGTCACCGGCGAAGTGGTAAACGTGCCGGTGCGTGACAACCAGTTGGTGAAGAAGGGCGACCTGTTGATGCAGATCGACCCCGAGCACTACCGCCTCGCGGTCAAACAGGCACAGTCGCTGGTGGCCTCGCGCAAGGCCACATGGGAGATGCGCAAGGTCAACGCCCATCGCCGCGCGGACCTGGACAATCTGGTGATCTCCAAAGAAAACCGCGACGACGCCAGCAACATCGCCGACTCGGCGCTGGCCGATTACCAACAGGCCCAGGCGCAACTCGAAGCCGCCGAACTCAACCTCAGGCGCACTGAAGTCCGTGCGGCGGTGGACGGTTACGTGACCAACCTCAACGTCCATCGCGGCGACTATGCACGTATCGGTGAAGCGAAAATGGCCGTGGTCGACATGAATTCGTTCTGGGTCTACGGCTTCTTCGAAGAAACCAAACTGCCCTACGTGCGCGTCGGCGACAAGGCTGACATGCAACTGATGAGCGGCGAAGTGCTCAAGGGGCATGTGGAAAGCATTTCACGGGGGATCTACGACCGTGACAATCCAGAAAGCCGCGAACTGATTGCCGACGTGAATCCGACGTTCAACTGGGTGCGTCTGGCGCAGCGGGTGCCGGTGCGGATTCACATTGATGAAGTGCCGGAAGGCGTGCTCCTGGCGGCGGGGATCACATGTACGGTGGTGGTCAAGACTGCGGCTGGCGAGTAGAGGATGCTCTTGTTCTGCCCACGTCAACAGACACCTCTATCCGGGCGGATAGAGGTGTTTTTCGTGGGGGCTCAGCGTGGATAGGCCACGAGATTTGGAAGGGTGCGCAATGCGGGGTCCTGCCCCGCTGCCAACGGATAGAGAAGTTGAATGGAGACATTCAAATCCTTGCCTGGCTCCAGCAGATACCGGTCACCTGCTGGTGTGTACAGTTCAATCACGCCTTCGGAACCGTCATGCGCCACCTCCAGCCAGGGATTGGCATGAATTTTCGTGCCCAACGGCAAACCGGCGCAGGAAAATTTCCACTGAGTGGACGGATGCCTGGTTGCCCTGAGGACAACGTCATAACTGTAAATCCAGGCTCCGGTCAGCTGATCCTGCCACTCACCCTTGAACACCTGGGAGGCTTGAATATCCTGCTCCTCAATGTTCATTGCCAGGACCGGGCAGTAGAAGTCTTCCTCATAGGTGGGTTGGTAATAAACAATCCCGCATAAATCTGCGATCGATGATCCGGGCAGGTTTTTATCGGACGTCAATGTCACCGTACGTTCAGGATTCCATCCCTGTGTTTGTGCCTGCGTAATTGTCAGGGTGCTGAACCCTGAATGGGGGGGCTTGATCATTTGCGCTCCACTGACCGGCATGGAGGCGTGCAGCAGGGTCACATCCGCATAGGTCCGGAATTGCAGGCGTGATCCGACGGGAGGTGGAGCGCCATCGGTTTCAAGGGTGAAGCCGAGCGTCACAGGCACACCTTTCTTGATCCCGTTTACAACGTTGTGCATTTTGATATTCAGAAGTTTCGTCATTTCAAATTCCTTTTGAAAAAGAACTGATCCCATGTTCGCTGCCGGGACCGATCAACCCCGATAGCCGTAAACATGACCGACCGCACCACCCACTCCCAGCGTGTTGCCTGCCAGCAGTACCCGCCTGTTGGCCTGTATCTGAAGCTGGGCCGGAGTCGTGACCAGTTCGGCGTCTTCCACGATGGCGCCGTATTGGCCGAAACTGCGGTCGATCAAACCGTCGGCCTGATAGCGTGCGGCGTAAAGGCGCTTGGAGCCTCCGGCAGCGAGAATTTTTCCGTCGACCTGTCGATGGCCACAGACCCATTCGTTGCCATGTTCAGGATCGAATAACGTCAGCACCGGCCGGCCACTATTGAATGCCGGGTGTGGATTTCCGGTAGATTCCAGACCCACCAACAGCCCCCAGTTTCTTTGTGCGGTGCTGGCCTGCCCAACGCCGACGACCTTGCCTTCGCCAGTGTCGATCAGATCATGAACGATCACCGTGCCAGTCGGAATTGTCAGCGTCGAGAAACCTGGAGTCTCCAGGCTGCCGTAGTTGCTATCAAGTTCGCCTGTGTGCGAATAACGTGCGATATAACCAAGTGTTTCGCAAGTTGCTGAGCGTGCACTTCCAGCGACCAGAATAGCGTCCTGCTGCACTAGCAGAGCATTGGCCGAGGTCTCGGAAAAAGATGGGTGTTTAATTTGCAGCCTGCCACTTTCGTTGAAGCTTTTATCGAGGTTGCCCTTGCTGTCCACGAGTATTATCTCGCCGGTTGAAGTCTCTCCATTGTGGTAAGTGGCGCTGACAAGCATTTTACCGCCCTCGAGTAATTGCAGGTTACTGGAGTCGCTGACCAGTTCGCCCAGGGAACTGTTGTCGATAATTACGCATCCCTGCCCGCCAAAGCTTTGGTCAATCGTGCCCTGCTGGTCGAAGCGGATGATCACCAGGCGCTTGGGGCTGAAGACGTCTGTTTTTCGTGACCAACCCAGCATCAGGATGGATCCGTCGGCCTGTATCGCCAGCTTGCCACCGGCTGAGTCGTAGCCATTGGGGAAGTTGCCATGTACCAGACCGTTGTCTGCGAAGGAGGTGTCAAGGCTGCCATCCGGGTTGAATCGTGCCAGGCCATAAAGGCCCTTCAAGTCACGGGCGAGCCATGCGCCGACCAGTATTTTGTCGTCTGCGAGCACATGAATGCCTTTTACATGCCGATCGTGGTCAAGTTCGTGGTCAAGTTTATATAAGTTGATGACACCGTTTTCGCCAAACGCGGGGTCACGATCTCCAGGCACTGAAAAAGAGAATTGGTTGTGAGTGATAACGTCCATATTGTTGCCTTTCTATAATTTGGTAGTCAGAAAGTTCAAGCCCATTTCTTTATGGGCTGGCAGGCAAGTTATAGGGCAGGTAATGGCTTGGCGAGAGGCGGGTGGGCATTGAATATTTGAGCATGTTTCTATTGCCCTGTAAGGGAGCGACATACAAAGTTAATCTTACAGGGCAGGGAAAACTTTAAAGGTTGGCGGCTTTGGGGGTGGGGACATTCAGCTGCAGAAAGTCTCCTGCAAATGCCGCCAAAGCACCTTGCCATCCGCCTGCTTCTCGAACACCACGGTCGAGCGGCGGTCCGAATGCAACCCCGTGGCGTCGGTCTGTTGTTCCCGATAACTGACCGTCGCGCCGCCGTTGTGCAATGCGAGGCCGCGTAACTCGCTGAGTTGGATGCGAAACCCGAGCTTCTTGCCGCCGGCCAGCATGAACAGCTGTTCAAGCGCGTCGAAGTCCAGCACCCGGCCCAGGGGCGAGACCATGGAAAACTGCGGCGAAAAACGGGTCAGCAGGCGCTCGAGTTCGGATGCATCCTGCTCCTCGGCCAGCCATTTTTCGATGGCTACGTGGGCCTGGATCACTTCGTCAAAGTATTCGCTGAAGTCGGTCATGTTGTTTCCTGAAATTCAGTAGTGCCTGTTTCGACGCCTTCGCGAGCAGGCTCGCTCCCACATTGGAAATGCGCTTCCCTGTGGGAATGAGCCTGCTCGCGAAGGTGTCGACTCGGTCTCAAAGTTGCCCTCGCAACCCGAACCGCTTCATCAATGCAGATTCCAGCAAGCCTTTGGGCAACAACCCCGCCATCAACGGCAACGCCCGACTGCCATTACCCAACCGTACCAGCCGCGGCGGCTTGCTCTGCTGCACGGCCTTGAGCAGAGCGGCGGCGAATTCGCTGGCCGGGGTCGGGTTGTCCTGGGACGCCTTGGCCCGCGCGCGAATGCCTTCACGCAGCGCAAACCACGGCGACTGTTCGCTGATCAGCTGCTCGGCCTCAAAGCCGGCGTTCTTGGCGAAACTGGAGGCAATCGCGCCGGGCTGAACTTCCATGACCCGCACGCCAAACGGCGCCAGTTCCATGCGCAAGGCATCGCTCAAGGCATGCACGGCGGCTTTGGACGCGCAGTAGGCGCCAGCGAACGGAGTGACCAGCACCCCCGACACGCTGCCGATGTTTACCACGATCCCTTTGGCCCGGCGCAGCACCGGAAACAACGCGCGGGTCACGCCAACGATGGAAAAGACATTGGTTTCGAACTGGCGCTGCATCGCCTGCACGCCACCATCGAGCAACGGCCCCATGGCGCCGTAACCGGCGTTGTTGATCAGCACATCGAGGCCACCAAGCTGCTGGCTGATCCGTTCGCTCAACTGTTCAAGGGCCTGGCCGTCGTTGACGTCAAGTCGCACGCCGGTGAAGCCGGCAGCGCTCAGCACCGCCACGTCTTCAGCCTTGCGCGCAGTGGCCCAGACCTCGTATCCAGCGCTTTTGAATGCCTCGGCGAGGGCGCGGCCGATGCCGCTGGAACATCCGGTAATCAATGCAACAGGCATGGCGCGGTCCTTGTGCAATCAGTGGGAAAAGCGGGTTGGGGAAAGCTCAGTCAGAAAAACTACCCTGTAAACGCTCGGCGCGAAACTCCAGGGTTTCCGGGCGGTAGCCAGGGCGTAGCGGCGGTAGCGGCAAGCAGTCTTCCCAGCTGCCACCAGCCAGCAATTCGCCCGGTCCACGGTAGCGGGGGGCAGCGTATTGATTGTCGGCGAGGTTGACCGTATCGCCGGGCGCATAAGCGGCTACCCGCCAACGCAATTCGGTCAGCGGTACGTCGTTGCCGTTGTTCATGGTCAATTGCAGCGGGCGGTCGGCGGGGCAGTGTTGCGGCGCGTAGCTGATGCGCAGCTCCAGGCGTTGGAGTTGCTTGAGTTCGCGGTGGTCCATCCAGATGACCCAGGTGGCGACGATGCCCAGCCCCACGGCGGCGGCCATGGACACGGGCAGGGCTTTGGCCGGATAGCGCAGCAACAGGATCAGCCAGGTGATGACCAGCAGGACGCCGATGAACATGACGCGCAAACCTCGGGAATGGAAGGACCATCGTACCTAAGCGCGGGGCAGGTTGGCGATGGGCGAGAGTTTGTGGCGAATGTTATGGCCCCTTCGCGAGCAGGCTCGCTCCCACAGTTGATCTGTGGCGTTCACAAAACCA
>NZ_JBSVWS010000106.1:0-21211 GCF_054071155.1 Pseudomonas sp. SDO5532_S415
CACAGTGGAATGCATTTCAAATGTGGGAGCGAGCCTGCTCGCGAAGGGGTCGGAACTGGCAACTAAAATATCACTGCCCCACCGCCACGCTCGCCGGCGCCTGCGACGGCGTCACGATGTTGTTCACGTCGATGAACTTCCATTCAGGCTTGGCCCCCAGCCGCGCATTGAACCGATAGTTGAACGTGAACTCATCCGCCGTCGGCACGCTCAGCGGTTTGCCGTACACCGCCTCCACCCCTGCCAGGTCGTAACCCATCACCTGCAGCAAGGTCGGGAAGATGTTGTAGTGACTGGAGCGGTCCTTGTTGCCGGCAAGTGCAGCCTGCCAATCGAGGGTTTTCAATCCACTGCCCTGAATCACCACCAGCGGCACCAACCCTTCCTCTTCCACCGGGTCGCCACCGCAATGGGTGTTCAATCCGGGATTGCCCCGTTCATGCAGATCCTGTCCATGATCCGAGGTGTAGATCAGCACGGCGTTGTTCAAATTCGCCTGGGCAAATACCCGTGAAAAAAACTCCCCGACGTTCCACAACAGCGTGTTCTTGTAGGCGTTGCGGTACAGCACCCAATCGTCCGGCTTACCATTGAAACCGTCTCGCTCGCCCGTGTCCGCCACTTCGACGAACTTCCCCCGGGGCAAAGTCGGACGATAAGCCATGAACGCGTCCGGGTACTTGTCGTGCACCGGAAAATGCGCCCCGACCTTGTTGACCAGCACCAGTTGCGGCTTGCCGTCATTGAGCAGTTCGATCAACTTCGCCGCCGTCGCCATGTCACGGTCGCGCACGCTGGTCTGGTCGAACTGCACGAACTCATCAATGTCCTTTTTCTCTGCCGCACTCATCAGGTTCTGCAGATTGCCGCCGGTGCGCTGAGCATCGATGTAGACCGTGCTCAGGCCGGCCTTTTTCGCGTACTGCCAGATCGACGGCAGTGTGCTGTTGATCCGTACGTAGTCGGCGCGGGTGCCGCCATAGCGCAGGGTGACGTTGGTGTCGACGCTGCAATTGGCGATCGAGGCGGCGTAGCCATAGTTGAAGATGTCGACGCCCGGACGCGGCTCCTTGAGGTTGCTGTGCACACCGAACGGCGCATTGATGTCCAGGTAGTTGCCGGAAATGCTCTCGTCGATGACCAGCACAATATCGTGACCCACCGGTTGATCGACGCGCGCCAGACTCACCGGTTCGCGGGGGCCGACGGTGTTGTGCAGGGATTCATAGGCGAACAGGTTCAGGTAGGCCAGCGGCGTGTACATCACAGGCAGGCCCCGCGCGCCCTCCCCGGCGCGCACGAACAACACGGCACTGAGCAACAGCACGCCCAGCAGCGGTGCCGCCACCAACAATGCCCCCGGCACGGGCATACGCCGGCGCGGCTTGAGGCCAATGCCGAACAACAGCAGCAAACCACCGAGCACGCCGCTGATGATCGCCCCACGGTACTGGTACAGCGCCTCTTCGATGAAGCCACCGGAATACACCAGCGAGACAAAACTGCTGTAAGTCAGGTAATCGGCGGTAACCCGCGAATAAACATCAAAGAACACCGCCGAGCCAAACATCGCCAAGGCGAACAGATGACGAATCAGCGTCTGGCGAATGTAGGCCGTCATGAATAAGGCAACTGTCAACACGACGAACATGCCGACAAACAACACGAGTGGGAAACTTAATCCGATTGCGCTGATACGACCAAAGTAATAGTCGTAATGGGTGAGCAAATAGACAGCTATCAGAATTTCTTTGAAGTATCGAATCATTATTTTGGCGCCGGTTATTTATCACTATGGCCAGAAGGTCGTCGGCCATTTTTTGACACTAGCATCGAGCCATCAAAGCGCAAGAAACGTCAAAAAATCAGCTGAAAGCGTCAAAAAATAATCGTCTCATTTCTGACACACTCAACGGCCTACAGCCCTTGTATTTCAAGCCTTACGACCGTTTATCGCTTTGTTGAAAATCTTCGCGATCACTAAAAAATCCGGCTAAGCCAGCAGGGCCGAGCGTTTGATGGCAAATGGCCCCCCAAAACTGGGGGTGTCTTAGCGCTTTAACATGTCAGTTTGCTGACATGGTTTTCCAAGGCTGGGCTATACCCCTTTTGACAGTCTCATTTCTGATCTTTCCACCGACTTACGAGGCACGCCAATATGGACGTGAGCGTATTTGGTACGGGCTACGTTGGCCTGATACAAGCAGCGGCACTGGCGGATGTTGGACATCGCGTCTTATGTGTCGACATTGATCCGAACAAGATCAAACAGTTGCAACAAGCAGTTCCACCAATTAGTGAACCGGGACTCTCCGGTACGCTGGAAGAAAACATCAAGGCCGGCCGGTTGCTCTTCTCCACCCAGGCCAGCGACGCGGTCGAACATGCCGAGTTCATCTTCATTGCCGTCGGTACGCCCGCCGATGAAGATGGCTCCGCCGACCTCAGCCATGTGCTCAATGTAGCTCGGCAGATTGCCAGTTTCATGGAAGCCGATCGCACCCTGATCATCAAGTCCACCGTGCCGGTCGGCACCGCGGACCAGGTCGCGGGGACCGCCTTGCAAGAACTGCAGCGCCGGGACAAGGGTTCGCTGCAGGTACGGGTGGTGTCCAACCCGGAGTTTCTCAAGGAAGGCAGTGCCCTGGCCGATTGCATGCGTCCGGACCGGATCATCATCGGCACCGGCGACGACACTGCCCGCAACCAGATGAGCGAGTTGTACGCACCCTTCTGCCGCAACCATGAAAAGCTCATGTTCATGGACAACCGCAGCGCCGAACTGACCAAGTACGCCGCCAACGCGATGCTCGCCACGCGCATCAGCTTCATGAACGAACTGGCCAATCTCACCGAACTGCTGGGGGCCGACATCGAAGCGGTGCGCAAAGGCATCGGCTCGGACCCGCGCATCGGCTACCACTTCATCTATCCCGGCTGCGGCTTCGGCGGCTCGTGCTTCCCCAAGGACCTGCGCGCCCTGCTGCACACCGCCGAACACAACGGCATGCCGCTGCGTCTGTTGCGCAGTGTCACTGACGTCAATGACAGCCAGCGCCAAATCCTGTTCAGCAAACTCAAGGCGCAGTTCCCCCAAGGGCTGGCCGGCAAATCCATTGCGATCTGGGGTCTGGCCTTCAAGCCCAACACCGATGACATGCGCGAAGCGCCCAGCCGTTACCTGATGGATGCGCTGTGGGCCGAAGGCGCCAGCGTGCAGGCCTATGACCCGGAAGCCATGTCCGAATGCCGGCGCCTCTACGGCTACCGCAAGGACCTGCACCTGTGCGCCACCCGCGACGACACCCTGGAAGATGCCGACGCGCTGGTGATCTGCACCGAATGGAAGAACTTCCGCGTGGTCGACTTCGACCTGCTGGCAAGCAAACTGCGTTCGCGGGTGATCATCGACGGTCGCAATCTGTACAACCCCGAACATGTGGCAGCGGCCGGCCTGCACTACAGCGGCATCGGCCTGCGCCACGTCGTGCCCGAGGCGCCGCGCCCATGAAGATTCTCGTGACCGGAGCCGCCGGATTCATTGGTGCCCATTGCGTGTTGCGGCTGTTGCGCGATGGGCATCAGGTGGTCGGGCTGGACAACTTCAACGACTACTACGACCCGCAACTCAAGCACGATCGCGTGCGTTGGGTGCAGGAACAGGTCGGCCATTTCCAGCTCGCAACCATTGACCTGGCCGATGCCTCGGCCATCGAGACCCTGTTTACCCGTGAACAACCCGAGGTGGTGATTAACCTCGCGGCGCAGGCCGGGGTGCGTTACTCCCTGGAGAACCCCCGCGCCTACCTCGACAGCAATTTGAACGGGTTCCTCAACATCCTCGAAAGCTGCCGCAACCACCCGGTCAAGCATCTGATCTACGCCTCGTCCAGCTCGGTGTACGGCGCCAACCAACACACGCCGTATTCGGTGCGCGACGGCGTCGATCACCCGCTGTCGCTGTACGCCGCGACCAAGAAAGCCAACGAGCTGATGGCCCACAGCTACAGCCACCTGTTCGGCATTCCCTGCACCGGCCTGCGCTTTTTCACGGTGTACGGCCCCTGGGGCCGGCCGGACATGTCGCCGATCCAGTTCGCCCGGGCGATCACTGAAGGCAAGCCGCTGAAGTTGTTCAACTACGGCGAGCACCAACGCGACTTCACCTACATCGACGACATCATCGAGAGCATCGCCCGCCTGATCGACCAGCCACCACAGGTCAATGCCGAATGGGACCGCGAGCAACCGGACCCGGCCAGCAGCATGGCGCCGTGGCGAATCTACAACATCGGCGGCCAGCATCCGGTGGAACTCAAGGACTACCTGGCGCTGCTGGAAAAACACCTGGGACAAAAAGCCCAGGTCGAGTTGCTGCCCCTGCAACCCGGCGACGTACTCAACACCTGCGCCGATGCCAGCGACCTGGCCCGCGCCACCGGTTTCCAGCCTCGTATCGAGCTGGATGAGGGACTCGGACGCTTCATTGCCTGGTTCCGCGACTACTACCCACTGCCTATCCCCTACGCGCCGCTCGCGGCTGAATTCCAGCGGAGGACTGCTCAATGACTGGACATGAAAAAGGTGTGCCGATCCAACTGTTGCGCCGTGACAAGCGCCTGGACCCCGAACACCGAATGCGCCTCGATGCAGCGATCCACATGCAGGGTCGCGGCTGGGTGACAGGCCGGGACGGTGGTCGGCCGTGGACGCTGTCGCGAACCAACCGCGTACTCGCCTGCCTCGGTGCACTGGTGATCCTGGTGCTGATCTCCCCGGTGCTGCTGGGCCTGGCGCTGGCGGTCAAGCTCACCAGTCCGGGGCCGGTGATGTTCGTGCAGAAACGCACCGGCTACCGCGGTCGCATGTTCGGCATGTACAAGTTCCGCACCATGGTGGCCAACGCCGAGGAACTCAAGGAGTCGCTGCGTCACCTGAACAAACACGGTGCCGACGCCATCGACTTCAAGATCGACAAGGATCCGCGCATCACTGGCATCGGCGGCTTCCTGCGCCGTACCAGCCTCGATGAGCTGCCGAACCTGTTCAATGTAGTGGCCGGCGACATGCGTCTGGTCGGTCCCCGGCCGACCTCGTTCAACGCCTATCGCTACAAAGACAATCACCTTGCGCGACTGAGCATCTACCCCGGCATGACCGGACTCTGGCAGATCTCCGGGCGCAGCAACATCGACTTCGACCAGCGCGTTGAGTTGGACCTCAGCTATATCGCCGAGCAGAGCCTGCTGCTTGATCTGAAGATCCTGTTGAAAACCCCCTTCAAAGTATTCAGCGGCCATGGAGCAAGCTAATGGACGGTTCAACTACCAAGAGTCTCAGCATCGCCAACCCCAGTGAGTCCAACCTGACCTCGACCGTGCTCGATCAGGATCTGCGCATCCTGTTCCTGACCGCCGCCAACCCCGGCGCGGGCACGAGCACCAGCGCCCTGGTGCTGGCCAGTCAACTGGCGCAAATGAGCAGCGGCCAGGTCCTGCTGGTGGACGCCAGCCAATCCTCGACCAACCTCACGCAACAGCTGGGGTTGACCAAGGAACGCGGTTTCCGCGACCTGCTGTTCAACCACCAGAGCCCGCCGCTGTTGCAGGACTGCGTGGTGGACGTGTCGAGCCTGCCCTTTCATATCCTGCCCAACGGCCGGTATGCCCGGGGTAACGAGCACCTGACACCGGATCGTCTGGGGGCTTTGCTCGACGAGCTCGGCAGCCGCTATCGCTTCGTGGTGATTGACGGCGACGCCGTGTATTCGGCCGCCGACACGCTGGTCATCAGCACACAGGTAGATGGCGTGATCATGGTCGTGCGCTCCGAAGACACCCGCTGGGAAGTGGCACAGGCCGCGGTGCAGCGCCTGACCCAGGCCGGGGCAAAAATGGTCGGCAGCGTGTTCAACCGGCGCAAGTACTACATGCCCAAGTGGCTGTACAAAAACCTGTAAGCAACCGCAAAAAGGATGACGCCAATGAACGCCAAGATGCTTGTCCTGCTGTTGCTGCCGCTTGCAGGTTGCACCAGCACTTCCGAACCCCAGAACATGCCGGTGAACATTCTCACGGCCGCACCGGCCAACGCCCAGGCCACCGACATGCCCAAGGTCGAGCAAACCTTGCGCCCTCAGGATGTGCTGGACGTGATCTTTCACATCAGCACCAGCGGTTCGGATGCCTACCGCATTCAATCCGGTGACCAGGTCGGCCTGAACTTCACTGCCGCCAGCCAGCTCAACGGCAATCAGCTGGTGCTGCCGGACGGCACGATTGAACTGCCGGGCGCCAACACCTCGGTGAAAATCGCCGGACTGACCTCGGAAGAAGCACGCCAGGAAATCCAGCGTGCCTACAACCGCAAACAACTGTTCCAGCCCAATCGCAATCAGCTGTCCGTGCAGATCATCAGCCCATTGACCAACGAGTCGAACCTCAAGAGTGCGCTGAACCACCCGGGCACCGGCATGAGCCGGGAGATCACCGTGGGCACCGACGGTTATGCCAGTTTCCCGGAAATCGGCGCCGTGCCGCTGCAAGGCATGACCGTCAATCAATTGGAAACCTTCCTCAACCAACGCTACGCGCAACTGCCGGGACGGATGACCGTCGACGTGCTGCTCAAGTCCACTTCGGGCAACGAGATCTACGTCCTGGGCGAAGTCGGCCAACCAGGCTCCTACCCGATCCGCCGCCCGGTCTCGGTGCTCGAAGCCCTGACCCTGGCCCGTGGTTCCAACGTCAAGGCGCGCCTGGATTCGGTGATGATCATGCGCCGCAACGGTAACCAGGTTGTGGCCCACCGCTACGATGTGGAACAAGCCCTGTCCGGCGATGCCTCGCAGATCGCCTACCTGCAACCGAACGACATGCTCTACGTGCCCAAGACCAAACTGGCCAGCGCCGGTGAGCTCGCGCGGCAACTGGCAGATGTCGTGCTGTTCCAGGGTGTCGGCTTCAGCTTCGGCTACCGCGTCGACAACAAAGACAGCGACAACAACTAACTCTCAGGTGACCTGACATGAATCCAAAGGAAAACTACCTGCACGAGTTCTTCAGGATCTTCTTCGCCAACAAGCAATTGGTGAAGCGCGTATTCCTGGTCTTTGCAGTGATCGCCCTGGTCTTGCCGTTGGTGCTCAAACAGAGCTTCGATATCACCGCCCAGGTGATCGTGCAGTCGAAAAAACTCTCACAGGGTGACGCCACCACGTCGCTGAATCAGGAAAACGCTCAATTCATTCCGCCATCGCTGGCCGACATGGAAACCGAGAGCAATATCCTGCGCTCGCCGGCGTTGATCCGGCAGACCATCAGCGAGTTGCGGGACAAGGGTGAGTACACCCAGCCGCCCGGAGTGTTCAACAAACTGGTGACCCAGCCGTTCAAAACCTGGGTGACCACACCGTTGCGCGAACGCGTGATCAACCCGATGAAAGCCGCGTTGGGCCTGGAGACCGACCCGGTGCGCGACACTGTGCTCGACGGCCTGACCCAGGAAGCCATCGACAGCCTGAAGATCGAAACCCTGCCGGGCTCCAACGTGATCTCGATCATCTACAGCTTCCCTGATCCGGCCCAGGGCACCAAGTTTGTTGCGGCGCTGCTGCAGAACTACCTGGTGAGCCGTCAGGCACTGCAATCGATCGACCTGCCGCAGAGCTTCTACGAAACCAAGAAGATGCAATATCAGGTGCGTCTCGATGGCCTGGAAAGCAACCGGCAGACGTTGCTGGGAGCGGTCGGCTCGTCCGATCCGAAGGAAGAGATCACCTTCCGCCTCAACGCCATCAACACCGAGGAGCAAGCGCTCAACCTGTACCGCGATCGCCTGCTGCAAAGCCAACGCTGGCTCGACTACCTGAAAACCAGCCTGGCCGCCGCCAAGGAATCCAAGCTCAACGACTACACCTTCCCCTACACCTTCACCACCACCGTGGACAACGTCGCCTTCGAAGATCGCGAGATCAAGCAGATGGGTGAGGCGCTGACCACTCAGGTCAGCCGCTACATGAATGACCTGGCGATCTTCCAGCCAAGCAGTGAACCGATGCTGCTGACCCGCGAGCAAATCGCCCGCACCCGCCAGCAGTTCCTCAAGGTGGTGAGCAACCGGATTCAGGAACGCACCAATGACCTGGCGATTGTCAGCTCGGTGATCGACCAGAAGACCGCGCGCATCGCCGAGTTCAAGAACCGCATCCGCCAGTTGCAGGAAACCCAGAGCAAGCTGCGGCAGATGGACACCGAGATCGACGCGCTGCACGCGGCGTTCTCTACCTACGCCCAGCGTTTTGCCGAAAGCAGCACTTCCCGTTCGCTGGACAACGACCTGTCCAACGCCCGGGTCCTGAGCCCGCCGTTCGAACCGACCGAAGCGGCCTTTCCAAAACCGCTGCTGATCATTCCGTTCGGACTGTTTACCGGTCTGTTGCTGGCGATTGCCCTGGTCTACGTGCGTGAGTTCTTCGATCACCGCTTCAAGCATCCTGCGCAAATCACCCATGAACTGGGCTTGCCAGTGCTGTTGGTGATCAACGATCAGAACGTGGAGCCGAACAACCCGCACAGGAATTGGGGCGTACCCCGCTTCGTGCATTGGGTGCGCAATTGAACGCGCCACTACCCTCCCCTAACAGCCGGTCGCTGCCGATCATTCATTTGCTCAGCAGCGGCGGGTTCTACGGGGCCGAGCGGATGTTGCTCGACCACTGCCTGGCGACGCCGGGGCAGCATCAGGTGCTGTTTCTCGATGCACCGTACGAGCTGCTGGCGCGGTTTCGCGAGGCCGGGGTGGACTGTCGCGGCTGCACCGGGCTGGGGGCGTTGCTGGCGCACTTGCGCCAGCGGCGGGCCGAGCGGCCGTTGATCAACACGCACAATTTCAAAGGACTGTTGTTCGGCTGGGTCGGCGCAACCCTGTTGCGCCTGCCGCTGGTGATCACCCAGCACGGTTTCACCCCGCGCAGCCGCAAGCAGAAGTTCTACACCTGGCTAAGCCTGCAGCTGTGCCGCACCGGTTCGGTGAACCGGGTGGTGTGCGTCGCCGAGAGCATCGCCACGCTGTGCCGTCAGGCCAGCGTGCGGGCGGAGAAACTGCAAGTGATCCCCAACGGCCTGCCCGCCACCCAAGATCTGCAACCGCACACTGCGCAACGGCAACGCTGGCTGGCCGGTTACGTCGGGCGCTTGAGCAGTGAAAAGGGTCCGGACCTGTTTCTCGATGCATTGATTCCGCTGTGTCAGCAGTACCCGCAACTGGACGCCGTGATGCTCGGCGACGGTCCGGAACGGGACAATCTGTTGGCGCGAATCAATGAAGCAGGGCTGCAGGAGCGCATCTCGCTGCCGGGTTATCAGACCGACATGCGCCCGTGGTGGCGGCAACTCGACGCGTTGGTGATCAGCTCGCGCACCGAAGGTACGCCAATGATTCTGCTTGAAGCCATGCAGGCCGGGGTACCGGTGGTGGCGTTCGGCGTCGGCGGCATTCCCGATGTGCTGGAAGACCGGCACAACGGCATGCTGGCGCCCCCCGCCGACAGTGCCGCCCTCGCCCGTCAGATCGGCACCCTGCTGCGTGACCCGGAGCTGGCGCGCGAGCTGATCGACAACGCAAGACGTACGCAACTGGATCGCTACGACCTCAAGGCCCTGGCCGAACACTGGTCGCAGCTTTATATCCGTACCGCACGGGAGGCACGCGCGTGATTTTTCCGCTCTCGATCGTCAGTCTGCTCGGCTTGGTCAGCCTCGTTTTGCTGGCCACTCCTTATCCGTTTCTGGCACCGGGAGCGGTGTTGGGCGTGGTCGGTATCGCGGTGCTGTACCGCAAACCGGCCTGGGGCCTGTTGGGTATCGCGGCACTGATACCCCTCGAAGGCTTCTTTAAGGACAACGCGCTGTCCGGCACCAAACTGATCGGCGCGTCACTGGCGCTGATCCTGATGTTGCAACTGGCCATGCACCAGATTCCGTCCGAACGCCTGCGCAGCAACATTTGGCGCTTCCTGGTCGGATTCATGGCGCTGTACCTGCTCAGCACGCTCACGACCGACAACATGGCGATGTCCATGGGGCACCTGCGGGAACTGAGCGTCGGCCTGATCCTGTTTGTGCTCACCCTGCTCATCGGCCGTGAAATGAACCTGGACATGTTCGCCCGGCTGGTGACGCTGAGCGTCACCCTGACCTGCGCGCTGGCGATGTTCTCCAGCAAGTATCAGGACCAGGGTCGCGCCGCCGGCCTGCTGGAGGACCCGAACGCCTTTGCCATGCTGATCGCCTTTGCCGTGCCGCTGGCGCTGCTGCTGGTGATCCGCGGGCCGAACTGGCTGCATCGCGTGTTCTGGCTGGGTTGCTTCATCCTGCTGCTGGGCGGCATGACCAAGACCGAATCGCGTTCGGGACTGGTGGTATTGTTCCTGAGCCTGATGATCGGCGTCTGGCATTACCGCGCGCACCTACGGCGCATTCGCCCGCGTCATCTGGGCTTCGCCATGCTCGGCATAGCCATCGTGATTCCACTGGCGATTGCTGCGATGCCCCCCGGATATGTGGCGCGCATCCAGTCCCTGAGCATCTTGAGTTCGGGTGCCAAGGCCCAGGACGAATCCCTCGGTCGCCGCGCCTCGTACATCGTGGTCGGCAGTGGGATGATCCGCGAAAACCCGCTGCTGGGTACCGGCCCCGGTACGTTCCCGCTGCACTACGCCACCACCGGTTACGCCAAGGCGTTTTCCGCCAACCGCAAAATCGGCGACCTGTACCGCCGCGCCCACAACACCTACCTGGAAATCTTCAGTGAACTGGGGGTTCCGGCCGGGCTGTTGTTCGTCGGCATGCTGGCCCTGGGGTTGTACAACCTGACGCGCGCCCGGCAGGCCTGGATGCAGCGGCGCAATTGGCAACAGGCCGACCTGTTGACCCACCTGGGCATGAGTTATCTGTCGCTGACGCTGTTCCTGATGTTCCTCAGCGCACCCAATCAAAAGTACGTGTGGATCATGCTCGCCATGACCAGCGTGCTGCGTCTGAAAGCCGAAGAAAGTCCAACGCTGGAGGCCAAGGCATGAGTCGGATCAGTATCGTCATCCCGATGTACAACGAAGCACGGCACATCACCCGGACCCTGATCGCAGCGCAGCATGCCGCCGATTCCGCCGGCATCGAATGCGAGTTGATCGTGGTCGACAACGGCTCCAACGATCAAGGCCCGCAGATTGCCCGGCAGTTCGGTGCACAGGTGCTGGACATGCCCGGCCTGTTGATCGGTGCCCTGCGCAATCGCGGAGCGGCCGTCGCCACCGGGGAATGGCTGGCGTTCATCGATGCCGACATCGAGATGCCCGAAGACTGGATCACGCTTTTGCTGAAAATCCAGACCGCGGTTGAGGTCGACATTCTGGGGCTGGACCTGCACACCCCGGCCGAGGCCCCGTGGTACGCCAACGCCTGGCAACGCCGCATGTTGCGCCCCAGTGCCGAAACGGTGCAGTCCGTGCGCTGGCTGCCCAGCGCCAACCTGCTGATGCACCGTCACTGGTTCGACAAGGTCGGTGGCTTCAATGAAAACCTGCGCACCGGCGAGGACAAGGATTTCACCATGCGCCTGGCCGACGCCGGCGCACGTCTGCTGTCGGTCAATCAAAGCGTCGCCCTGCACTGGGGATACGAGGGCAGTTGGCGCGAATGGATGGGCAAGGAGTTCTGGCGCCAGGGCAGTCATCTGCAGCTGCTGCGCAGCCATGGCATGACCCTGCGCTTGTTGCGTTTCCCGATGCTGTCGATAGCCGCCTGGGTGCTGGACATCGCCGCGATGTTCGCCCTCGCCCACGGCCAGTGGCCGCTGGCGTTGATGCTGTTGTTGCTGACCAGCCTGCCGGCGCTGGTGTTGAGCCTGCGCCAGAGCCTGAAACACCGCGATTTCGGTTTGATTCTGCAACTGTGGGGCCTGCATTGGGTGCGCCTGCACCTGGCCGGCGCCGCGTTCCTTCTCAGTCTGTGTCAATGGAATGCCAGGAGGCCTGCCCGTGGCTGAATTCATTTTCTGGTCGTGCCTGTTGTTACCGGTCTACGCCTACCTCGGCTACCCGCTGCTGCTGACCCTGCTGGCGCCGTTTTTCCCGGCACGGCGTCATGGGCCGGCAGCGCCGATGGACGTGAGCATCGTGATTGCCGCACACAACGAAGCCCGGCACATCGAAGAGAAATTGCGCACCGTGCTGGCCCAGGATTATCAGGCGCGCTCGCTGCAGATCATCCTGGCCAGCGACGGCTCGACCGACGACACCGTGGCCTGCGCGCAAAAGGTCATCGACCCGCGCATCACCGTGCTCGACCTGCCACGCCAGGGCAAGGCGGCGACCCTGAATGCCGGCGCGGCTCTCAGCACCGGCGACATTCTGGTGTTCACCGATGCCGACAACCAATGGTCCACCGACACCCTCGGCCACCTGCTCGCCCCGCTGGCCGATCCCAAGGTGGGCGCCTGCGCCGGGCACATGCTGATCCCCGTCACCGGCAAAGGCCTGAGCATCGGCGACAGCCTGTATCGGCATTACGAAGGCTGGCTGCGCAAGGTGGAAAACCGCACCGGTTGCATGGTGTCCGCCGATGGCGCCCTGCTCGCCCTGCGCCGCGAGTTGTTCCAGGAAGTGCCGGCGGAGGTCAACGATGACTTCTTTATCAGCACCTGTGCGCCGGTGGCGTTCAAGCGGATCATTTACGTGCCGCAAGCCCGGGTGATCGACACCGGCGTGGATGAAGCCGACAAGCAATTCCGTCGCCGCCAGCGTGTGACCGTCGGCGGATTGCAAAGCCTGGCCCAGCGCCGCGAACTGCTCAATCCGCTGAAACATGGCCTGTATGCCATCGCGTTGATCAGCCACAAGTTGATCCGGCGTCTGGCGCCGATCCTGTTGCTGCCGCTGCTGCTGAGCAATTTCTGGCTGTGGGACGACCACGGTTTTTATCGCCTGAGCCTGATCGCCCAGTTGCTCGGTTACACGGTGGCCATTGCCGGTCTGCTGGATTCGCAACACCGCTTGCCCAAACCCTTTCGCCTCGCCGCATTCCTTCTGGTGACCCTCGCCGGGATGAGCATCGGTCTGTGGCAGTTCCTGCGCGGTCAGCGTTATGCGCAATGGAACCCCGAGCAAAATCGATGAGAGGAACGTGCCATGGCGATCAAACAATTATTAAAACGCACCAGCGGCTGGCTCTACCTCAATTCCTCGGTCGGGCGTCAGCAACTGCATGGCGCCGGGGTAATCCTGATGCTGCACCGGGTGCTGCCCAATGACCGCGCCGCCGACCTGCCCCATCGCAATGAACTGTGCGTCGGACCCAAGGCCTTCGAGCATCTGCTGGTCTGGCTGAAAAAGCATTTCGACTGCGTGCCGCTGATGGAGATTCTGCAACCGGGCAGCCTGCGCTCGGAGCGGCCGAAAGTGACGCTCACCTTCGACGACGGCTGGCGCGATAACGCGGTGCATGCGTTCCCGCTGCTGCAAAAATACCAGGTGCCGGCAAGCATCTTTCTCTCCACCGACTTCATCGGCAGCCGCCAGCGCTTCTGGTGGGAAAGCATCGGCGAAACCCTGTGGAACAGCCACGGTGACAAGGCCCGCCTGCATTTGATCGAATGCCTGCAGCAAATGGGTCGGCCGTTGCCGGTGCTGTGCGATGACCCGGATGTACAGCGGCGCAGCCTGGCGCTCCTGCACTTTTTGCAGAATCTGAAAACCTTGTCCCCCGTCGACCTCAATCGCCTGACCGACGAGTGCCCGCAGGAATCGCTGCCACAAGCACTGGACTGGCATCAGGTGCGCTCGCTGGAAGCCTCCGGACTGGTGCGCTTCGGTCCCCACGGTGCCAGCCATGCGATCCTCACCGGCCTCGACGATCAACGGCTGGATGAAGAACTGAGCCGCAGTCGCCAGGCACTGTTGAACAGCTGCAACCGGCCCCTGCCGGTGTACTGCTACCCCAATGGCGACAACGATGAACGGGTGCGGCAACACGTGGCCGAGCATCACTTCCCGTTTGCCCTGGGCACCGGCACCGGGATTTATCGCGGCAACTGCGATCCGCTGGCCTTGCCACGGTTCGGGGTCAGCCAGCGCACCGCGCGCAATCCTGAACTGCTGTCCTGGCGCATTTACCGCGGGGGCCGCCCATGAGCCGCAGCAGCTACCTCAAACACCTGGCCCTGAGCATGGGTACCAAACTGGCGATGATCGCCCTGCGCCTGCTGCGCAACGTGTTGCTGGCGCGGATTCTCGGGCCGAGCGAACGCGGCCTGTTCGCCCTGCTCAGCACCCTGCCCGACCTGATCAGCGCCGCCACCAGTGGCGGGCTGAATTCAGCGGTGGGTTATCAGGCGGCCAAGCAACGGCCCATGGGGCTGTTGCTGAGTCAGGTGCTGGTATTCGGTTGTCTGCTGGCCGGTTTGCTGACCTTGCTGGTGGTGGCGCTGACCCGTGAGTTCGGCACCGAACTGGACATCACCACGCAACTCGGGCTGCTGGCCTGGCTGTTGTTGCTGGCGGTGCCGCTGACCGTGCTCAAGAGCGGGCTGCTGACGTTGCACAATGCCTCGGGCGGCGTGGTGGCGTTCAATGTCTTGCGTCTGATCGAGTCGCTGGTGCCGCTGCTGTTGTTTCTCGCGTTGTTCTGGATGTGGAAAAGCGCCGCCCTCGAAGCCGCGCTGATCAGTTGGCTGGCGGGTATCAGCCTGGTGGTGCTGGTCGGCTGGCTGTGGCTCAAGCGCAATCAACCGCTGACCCTGCAATGGGACCGCAGCAGCCAGAACGAACTGCTGCGCTACAGCGCCCGCAGCCATCCCGACCTGCTGTTCCAGCAAGTGATCCTGCGCTCCGACTACCTGTTCATCGGTGCCCTGCTCGGCAGCACCGCGCTGGGTCATTACGCCATGGCCAGCGCCGCCGCCGAATTGTTGCTCATCGTCCCGGAAGCGGTGACCACGCCCTTGATGAAGCGCCTGTTGCAACAGGAAGCAGGCATCGAAAAAGTCACGCCGCTGGCCCTGCGCCTGACGGCCACGGTGATGCTCGGTGCCTGCCTGACCATGGCGGTGATTGGCGAATGGTTGATCGTCACCTTGTTCGGGGTCGCCTATCAGCCGGCCTATCCAGCCTTGCTGGCGCTGCTGCCGGGGCTGCTGGGGCTGTGCTATGCGAGCATCCTGCGCCTGGATCTGCTGGGCAAGAACCGGCCCGGTTCGATTTCCCTGCTGATGGGCCTTGGCGCCTTGCTCAACCTGGCGCTGAACCTGTTGCTGATCCCCAGCTACGGCATTGTCGGCGCGGCGGCGGCTTCGTCCATCGCCTACCTGGCGGTGACCATTGCGTTACTGGTGTTGTATTGCCGCTTGAGCCAGGTGCCGGTCTGGCAAACCCTGATCATCCTGCCCCGCGACGTGGTACCGATGCTGCAAGCTCTGCAACTTAAGTCAGCGCAACGGAAGTCGGCATGAAACACTTTGCGCTGGCGGTGAGCCTGGGCCTGTCCCTGGATGCCTGGGCCGCGCCTGTGCGTTGGTCCGACATCCGCGACGGCAGCCTGTACCTGCAAGCGGATCGCCCCGACACCCTGACCGTGCGCTGGGTGCCGGCGTGGCAAGCGGATGCCAACGAAGAACACCTGTATCTGCTCGATGGCCAAGGCAAGCTTGCGGGCGAACGCACGATTGCCGCCAGCGAATCCAGCGGCAGCCAGCGTTGGCCGTTGGAACCGGGCGCCGCCAGTTATCGGCTGGAGATTCCCGGCTACAGTTTCCGTCGCTACAAGGTCGAGCACGATGAGCGCACGGTGGCGTTGTTCGCCCCGGCCAAAGTGCATTTCAGCGCGGAAACCCGCGACGGCGACGAGCTGTATTTCAAGGTCGCGGCAGGTGAGCACGCGGTGCTGGCCGGCAAGTTCCACGGCGGTGTCGGCGCCCTGCAGGCCCAGCGTGTCGGCGACGGCAAACAGTTGTCGCTGGCGCTCAAGCCGTACCGCGCGTATTGGCAGTTCGATCAGGTGGCCTTGCCCGTGACCAACGCCGATCAGGTCTGGCGCCTGCGCCTGCAAGGCAGTGGCAAAGTGGCGTTCTGGCTCGACGGCACGGCCAACCTGTTTGCGCAGAATCCACAGCAGCTCAAACCACTGCGCGAAGACGACGGCCAGACCCGCCTGACCCTGCACGACAAAGTCCTCGGCAATACACCGAACCTGGGCATCGCCCTGCCCTACGTGATGCCGCCGCCCTCCAGCTATGCCGTGCTCGATGCGCTCAAGCCAAAGGCCGCCCTCTATTACAGTTTCGTCGACATCACCGCGAAGCAACCGCACTACGAAGACCTTTTCCGCCAGTTGTACCAGGACCGCTTCGGCATCAAGCAGGACCTCACCCTGTTGGCCGGTAGCCAACGCCAGGCCGATCTGCGCGCCGACACCACCAGCAACGCCGGCCTCGACGCCTGGCTCGCCGCGACCCGCGCCCTGGGCGGCAAAGGCACCCATTACATCGGGTTTGCCGACGAGCCGAACCTCAATTATCCGGACTACGCCAGCTACCAAAGCATTTTCAACAGCATGGCCCGTCAGGTGCGCAGTAACCCTGACAACGCCAAGGCCGGCGTGCGCATCGCCATGCCCGCCAGTTCGCGGCTGGTCAATGGCCCCTTCGCCAACAACGCCGCCGACAAGCGCGGCATCGACTGGTCCAGGCGCTTGCTGGCCGAATCCGGCGACAAGGTCGATGCACTGGCCTGGCACGAATGGATGGTCCGCGACCTGCTGGCGACCCGGGTCTATCGCGACAGCGTGCGCCGCGCCGCCGACCTCGTGGGGCTGGACGCCAACGGCCGGCCACGCAAGGCCTTGCTGCTGGACCAGACCAACATGTCCAGCGGTTCCAGCCTCAGCCCGTACGATCAGGAAACCCACTTCGCCTCGTTGTGGTGGGCGTCGGTGGTCATCAATTCGTCCCAGGACGGTTTGCTGGAGATGCTCAACTGGTTCCAGGCTGCCGACGAGCCCGAGTACCCCAAGGGCATGATCCGCGTCCACGGCGACGACAGCTTCGAACTCAAACCCATTGGCCTGGCCCAGCAATTCATCCAGCAGCATTGGCTGCACAGCGTGATGACCCTGGAAAACACCGCCTTTGAAGTCGACGTGCTGGCCATGGCCGAGGAGGACAAACGCAGTTTGCTGGGGGTCAACAAGGGTTCGCGCTTGCAGCGTGTAGAACTGAAAGGGGCACGCTGCCCGCTGACCAATGGATCCCTGCGTTATTTCGGCGCGGACAACCGCAGCCGCGACGCACCTGTGAAATGCAACGACGGTCTCGTGAGCTTCGAGCTGCCAGGGCAAACGCTGTTCGCCCTGACCTGGAGCGCTTCATGACCGCCGCTCTACTGTTTGGCAGCGCAGGCACCGAGCCGCGCGCTGGATCACTCCACTTTCGGGCCAACCCGTCAGGAGCCAACACAATGAGTATCTTGCACAGACTCAGTAACCACATCAGACAAAAAGGCCTGCGGGCCACCTTGAAAAAAATATGGAAGCACTTCGTGTTCTCTCACGAAGAACTGATATGGATGGAGCGCGACCTGGTCAGCCCGGTGCCACCGCACAGACTCAAGCCTTACCCGCCGTTGCAGGTCGTCGCCATTACACCGCACAACACCGCGGCGTTTACCCGCCACTTCGGCGACCGCGTGGCGACCATGACCGAACTAGCCAAAGAGGGTCACACCGGCCAGATGCACCTGGACGAAAACGGTGATGCGGTAGCGTTCATCTGGGGCGCCTCGCGCGACTACCACGACCGTCACTACTACGGTTGCTGGTTCCCGGTGAAGGACGGCGAGTTTTTCGAGTTCGGCGGTGAACTGAGCCGCGGCTATTGGGGCACCAAGCTGTCGATGGACCTGCAAACGGAACTGTGGAAAGCCATGCACGCACAGGGCTGCAACAAGGTGGTGGATGTGTGCGAGTGGCACAACGTCCCGGCCCTGAAACTGCATATACGCACGGGATACAAGGAACAGGGGCGAATCATGAACGTGTATGAACTGTTTGGCCGCTGGCGTTTTTATCGCGAAACCCGCTACACCGGCTCGCGCCTGGATGCCTTGCGTAAACCGGAACGACCCACCGTGAAAGCTGAGGTAGCCTGAACCCATGACAGTGCGATTTGAATGGCGGACGTCGCTGTGCGCCGCAGATTTTCCCGCAGCAGCCTATGAGGTGCTGCGCCTGCAAGTGATGGACCACACGCCGTTCAACACGCTGGCCTGGATGTCTGCATCGGAACACGCCCTGAGAGTCGGCGAACGCTTGCACGTTCTGCTCGGCTGGCAGGGGCAACAACTGGTCTTGTGCCTGCCCCTGGTGGCGTCCGTCGAACGTTTCGGCGGACTGCCGTTTCGGGTCCTGCATCACCTCGGATATCCCCTCGCCGACCGCCTCGCGCTGCTCGCCAGCCTGGACGCCGAGGACATGGGCAAAGCGTTGACGCAGATCCGTCGTCGACTGCCCCATGCTTTACTGCAACTCAATGAATTCTGTGAACCGCCAGGTGCCGCCAGCGCCCTGAGCGAATGGATGGGCCATAGCTCCACGGCTGAACGCCGCCTCAGTTGTCGGGTGCCGGTGCACCTGATCAGCGACGCCGATCATCAGGAAGTCTCCGGCGACCCGCGCTACAAACTGCGCCGGGCACGCAAACGCATTGCCGCCTGTGGCGCGCAAGTGCGGCGCATCATTCCCGACGCCACGACCATGGGCCCGTTGCTCAAGGTCATCGGCGAAGTCGAAGCGGTGAGCTGGAAAGGCGATGAAGGCGTGGGCATTTTTTCCGACGAGCGCCACCGCCAATGGATGGACCGCGCCTTCACCGCCCTCGCCGCCCAAGGGCTGGTGCGCGTGGTGGTGCTGGAGCTGGACGGGCGTTGCATCAGCTACCGCCTCGGCTTGCTGGAGCAGGGCCGGCTGTACGATTACAACCTGGCGTTCCTGCCGCAACACGCCGACCTGGGCAGTGGTCGGGTGCTGCTCGAAGAATGGATTCGCTGGGGCCTGGAGGACCACTGGCACTGGATCGATGCGTCGCGGGTCAGCCTGGAAAACTCCAGCCATCAACTGCATGAACGCATGACCGGGCAACTGGAACACTGGCGCTGGAGCTTCTATTCCTGGCGCCCGAGCGGCCTGGCCCTGGGGCTTGCCCTGCGGGTCTGGTACCGCATCAAACCCTTGTTGCAGCAATGGCGGGCCCGGCGCGCGACAGCGTCCAGCGCCCCTGCACCCGCCGCAACGCCTGCGCCTGTCCCCGGGCCCAAGCCGCCTGCAGCCACCGACAAACACCTGGAGGGTAAACATGCCACGCCAAGTCATAGTCAACGCTGACGATTTCGGCCTCAGTGCCTGTGAAAACGCGGTGATCCTGGGGGCATTCCAGGCCGGGATCATCAGTTCCGCCACCGCCATGGCCAACATGCCGGCCTTTGAAGCGGCCTGTGCCCTGGCCCAGCATCCGTTATTGGAAGGACGCATCGGCCTGCACTTCAACCTCACCTACGGCCACCCGGTAAGCAGGCGCATTCTGACGCGCCGCACCTTCTGCGACAGTGCCGGCGTGTTCGACCTCAACCTTTCCCGCACCCGCCTCTGGCTGGGTCGCCAGGATCGGCTGGCGGTGGAGGAAGAACTCGAAGCCCAATGGCAACGCTGTGTGGATAACGGCGTGCGCCCCAGCCATCTGGACTCCCATCAACACGTACATAACATCTGGCCCATCGGCGAGATCGTCGCGCGCTTCGCCGCCCGCCAGGGCGTTCCCGTGAGGCTGGCGCGCAATCTGGGGCAAAACCTGAGCCTGCCCAAGCGCATCTTCAAGGAATTGCTCAACCATCGTCTGAACAGCCTGGCCGGGGCCACCGCCGACTACGTCTGCACCCCGGTGGATTTGCGCAATGCAGCGCCACCCAGTGACGGCCTGCTGGAGATCGTCGCCCATCCCAACCAGCTCGGCGCCGATTTCGGCGATGCCTATCTGGATCAAGGCGAGTCGTTGAGCGCGCTGCTGGAGCAGCGCTTGCCGGGTGTGCCGAGGGTCGCCTACGGCGCTGCAGGTCGCACCTTCGGCAGTCGCGCAGAGACGGTGATGGACTAACCCTCCAGGCACCGATTCACCCCGAAAAAAGCCCCTCCGGAAAGCCCGGAGCGCGGCTTTTTGACGCCGGAAAAGTTGTGTCAATACTGAAACACATATTGAAACAAATTGCTGGTAAAGGCGCCTCCTTGCCACGTCCAGTGTGATCTATACCCAACAGTACCTTCACCCAAAGCATGGCCAATCCCGGCCAAGGAGGGCTTCATGAGCCTGATCGACAAACTCCGCGAACGAATCAAACAAAAAGGCCTGAGCCGCACGTTCGGCACGCTGTGGAAACGCTATGTGTTCTTCCACTGGGAGTTGTTGTGGATGGAGCGTGACCTGGTCAGCCCGGTACCACCGCACAAGCTGCGTCCCTACTCCGGCGTGCGCCAGGTCATCATCACCCCGGAAAACGCCACGGCGTTTGCCAAGCACTTCGGTGACCGTGTGCAAACCATGGCCGAACTGGCTGCAGAAGGTCACACCGGGCACATGTATGTCGATGAAAACGGTGATGCGATCGGCTTCATCTGGGGCAGCACTCGCGACTACCACGACCGCCATTACTACGGCTGCTGGTTCCCGGTAAAACCCGGTGAATTCTTCGAGTTCGGTGGCGAAATGATCCGCGCCTACTTCGGCAGCAGCCTGTCGGTGGACGTGCAGGTCGCGCTGTGGGAGGCGATGGCGGCCCAGGGCTGCAACAAGGTGGTGGACGTCTGCGAAACCCACAACATCCCGGCCCTGAAGCTGCACATCCGCATGGGCTATCAGGAACAGGGACGCGTCACCCACGTCTACGGCCTGTTCGGCCGCTGGCGCTTCTTCCGCGAAACCCGCTACACCGGCTCACGCCTGGAACCGTTGCGCAAACCGGGACGGCCGGTGGTGACCGCGGCGGCGCAGGCTTGAGTCAAGGTTCTATCCGAGAGACCGCGTGGTCTTCTTCGCGAGCAGGCTCGCTCCCACAGTGGATCTTCGTCGTGCACAGCACTTGTGTTCGACACCGATCAACATGTGGGAGCGAGCCTGC
>NZ_JBSVWS010000107.1:0-20809 GCF_054071155.1 Pseudomonas sp. SDO5532_S415
TCAACATCATTGCTGACTGTTCTTACACTTTCGCGAGCAGGCTCGCTCCCACAGGGGAGGACGCTGCGTATCTAACCTTATACCCAAACAATATTTCCCAAGCCCTTTGTTAGAACTTTAAGATCACGTCATAACTCGTTATGACAAGTGATGCTCTGATGACCGATAACGTTCTTTCCCTCAGTAGCGTGCCGCTACACACCCAGCTTCGCGACGTGCTGCGTGCCCGCATCCTCGACGGCGAATACCCCCAAGACAGCCAGATGCCTTCTGAAAGCGAGCTTGGCGCGCTGTTCAAGGTCAGCCGCATCACCGTGCGCCAGGCCCTGGGCGATCTGCAAAAGGAAGGGTTGATCTTCAAGATCCACGGCAAGGGCACCTTTGTCGCCAAGCCCAAGACTTTTCAGAACGTCAGCACCCTGCAAGGCCTGGCCGAGTCCATGACCGGTCGCGGCTACGAGGTGATCAACCGCCTGCGCAGCTTCAAATTCATCGCCGCCGACAAGCTGGTCGCCGAGCGTCTGCAGGTCGCTGAAGGCGAGGTCGTGACGCAGATCAAGCGGGTGCGGCTGATCAACCGCGAGCCGATCTCCCTGGAAATCACCTACCTGCCCAAGTCCATCGGCGAGCGCCTGGAGAAAGCAGACCTGGTGACCCGCGATATCTTCCTGATCCTCGAGAACGACTGTGGCCTGGCCCTCGGTCACGCCGATCTGGCCATCGATGCGGTGCTGGCCGACAGCGACCTGACCCAGGCGCTGAACGTCGAAGCCTGCTCGCCGATCATGCGCATCGAGCGTCTGACCCACGATGCCGCTGGGCGGCCGCTGGACTTCGAACACCTTTACTACCGTGGCGATGCCTTCCAGTACCGCCTGCGGATCGACCGGCAAAAAGGGGCGCAGGCATGACCCATAGCTCTGGAACCAGAACCACGCTCGAACAGGAATACGACATCGTCGTGATCGGCGGCGGCACCGCCGGCCCCATGGCGGCGATCAAGGCCAAGGAACGCAACCGTGATCTACGGGTGCTGTTGATCGACAAGGCCAACGTCAAGCGCAGCGGCGCGATCAGCATGGGCATGGACGGCCTGAACAACGCGATCATTCCGGGCCATTCGACGCCGGAGCAGTACACCAAGGAAATCACCATCGCCAACGACGGCATCGTCAATCAGGCTGCGGTGTACGCCTATGCCACCCACAGTTTCGAAACCATCGAACAGCTGGATCGTTGGGGCGTGAAGTTCGAGAAGGACGAGACCGGCGATTATGCGGTGAAGAAAGTCCATCACATGGGCGCTTACGTGCTGCCGATGCCGGAAGGGCACGACATCAAGAAAGTCCTGTACCGCCAGTTGAAGCGGGCGCGGGTGAGCATCACCAATCGCCTGGTCTGCACCCGTTTGCTCAAGGACGAAGAGGGCGCCGTAAACGGCGTGATGGGCTTCGATTGCCGCACCGCCGACTTCCACGTGATCAAGGCCAAGGCGGTGATCCTCGCCTGCGGTGCCGCCGGGCGTCTGGGCCTGCCTTCCTCGGGTTACCTGATGGGCACTTACGAAAACCCGACCAATGCCGGCGACGGCTACGCCATGGCCTATCACGCCGGGGCTGAGCTGGCGAACCTGGAATGCTTCCAGATCAACCCGCTGATCAAGGATTACAACGGCCCGGCCTGCGCCTACGTCACCGGCCCCTTGGGCGGCTACACCGCCAACAACAAGGGCGAGCGCTTCATCGAGTGCGACTACTGGAGCGGCCAGATGATGTGGGAATTCCATCAGGAACTGGAAAGCGGCAACGGCCCGGTGTTTCTCAAGCTTGATCACCTGGCCGAGGAAACCATCCAGAACATCGAGGAGATCCTTCACAGCAACGAGCGTCCGAGTCGCGGCCAGTTCCACGCCAATCGCGGCACCGACTACCGCACGCAGATGGTGGAGATGCACATCTCCGAGATCGGTTTTTGCAGCGGGCATTCGGCGTCGGGGGTGTGGGTCAACGAGAAGGCCGAGACGTCGGTCAAGGGGCTGTATTCGGCGGGTGATATGGCGGCAGTGCCGCACAATTACATGCTCGGCGCGTTCACCTACGGCTGGTTTGCCGGCACCAATGCGGCGGATTTCGTCGCCGAGCGCGAGTTTTCCTCGCTGGATGCCGCGCAGATCGAAGCCGAAAGGCAACGGGTCTACGCACCGCTGGACCGCGAACACGGCCTGCCGCCGGCCCAGGTCGAGTACAAGTTGCGGCGTTTCGTCAACGATTACCTGCAACCGCCGAAGGTGACCAAGAAGATGCAGATCGGCCTGCAACGCTTCAGCGACATCCAGCGCGACCTCGACCAGATCAAGGCCCACAACGCCCACGAACTGATGCGCGCCATGGAAGTCAGCATGATCCGCGACTGCGCCGAAATGGCAGCCCGCGCTTCATTGTTTCGCGCCGAAAGCCGTTGGGGGCTTTACCACTACCGGGTCGACCACCCACAACGCAACGACAGTGACTGGTTCTGCCATTGCCACCTGAAGAAGGGTGACAACGGTCTGATGACCAGTTTCAAGAAAGCCGTCGAGCCCTACATCATCCCGCTGGACGCCGATGAAATGCAGGCTTACGACCGGTTGCGGGTCGGTGCCGATGCGGCTTGATGCCGTCCATAAAAGAGAGACCGAACATGGCCTATCAACCCCAGGAAATCTTCTTTCGCTCCAACGCACCGGTCACGGTCGACGAGGACCTTTGCATCGCCCACAAAGGCTGCACCGTGTGCGTCGACGTTTGCCCGATGGACTTGTTGGCGATCAATCCGGCCACGCAAAAGGCCTACATGGCCTTCGATGAGTGCTGGTACTGCATGCCCTGTGAAAAGGACTGCCCGACCGGGGCGGTGAAAGTAGACATCCCTTACCTGTTGCGTTGAAACACTGCCCAAATGTGGGAGCGAGCCTGCTCGCGAAGAGGCCGGCACAGCTGGCATCTCTGTGGACTGACAGGACGCTTTCGCGAGCAGGCTCGCTCCCACAATGGATCGAGTACAGACAACTGAAAACGCCATCCGGCCACCCCCGGACGCTTGCTTCAAAACACCCCTCGTTTCCCACCACGCCCTGATCGTGGCGGAGACGAACATCCTATAAATGATTCGAGGGGAAACACTCATGTTGCGTGCAACGATCGCCGGTCTGGTACTGGCTTCATTCACCTTGTCGGCTTCGGCCGAAACCATCCGCATCGCCATCGGCACCCAGGACACCACGATCAACTGCGCCGCCGGCGGTCTGTTGATTCGCGAACTCGGCCTGCTGGACAAATACCTGCCCCACGACGGCCAATACAAGGACGCCACGTACGACGTGGTCTGGAAAAACTTCACCAGTGGCGCGCCGCTGACCAACGAGATGGTCGCCGGCAAACTCGATTTTGGCGCCATGGCCGATTTCCCCGGTTCGTTCAACGGCGTGGCGTTTGAAGCGGCGGGCAAACACAGCCTGTTTATCAGCGTGCTGTCGGGCAGTACCAAGGGCAGCGGCAACGGCATCGTGGTGCCCAGCGCGTCGGGCGTGCAGTCGCTGGCAGAACTCAAGGGCAAGACCATTTCCGTGCCGTTCGCCTCCACTGCCCATGGCATGTTGTTGCGGGCCGTGGCGGCCCAGGGCTGGGATCCGCTCAAGGATGTGAACATCATCGCCCAGCCGCCGGAAGTTGCCGGTTCCGCGTTGCAGGCCGGCAAGATCGACGCCCACGCCGACTTCGTGCCGTTCGCCGAGCTGTTCCCCAGCCGTGGTTTCGCCCGCAAGATCTACGACGGTTCCCAGGCCGGTGCGCCGACGTTCCATGGTGCGCTGGTCGACCAGGGCTACGCGAAAAAGTACCCGGAAATCGTCGTCGCCTACCTGCGCGCCAGCATCGAAGCCAACCAACTGCTCGCCGCCGAGCCGGAGAAATACAGCGAGCTGATCGCCAAGGTCACCGGGGTTGATGCCGAGGTCAATTACCTGTTTCACGGCCCGCTGGGTGTGCAGACCCGCGACCTGAGCTGGAAGCCGGAATACCGCGAGGCTGTCGGCACCGCCATCGACACCCTCAAATTGCTCAAGAAGGCCGATCGCGGTCTCGATCTGAATACCTTCATCGACGACCAGTACATCCGCGCCGCATTCAAGGCCTCGAATCTGGACTACACCGCGCAGCTTGCGGATTACCGGCAGACGCCACTCAAGGCGGTGGATGCGTCGAGCGGCAAGGCCATCACCGACTTCAGCCGCGTGGCCGAAATCTGGGTGCGCGGCGAGCCGAAAGTCCGTCAATACGCCTCGGCGCAAGCGGCGTTCAGCGCGCTGGCCAGCCTCAAGCAGGAAGGCAAGAACATCCGCGCGGTGTATGCCCAGGCGAGCGACAGCGGCATCAAGTTGCTGGCGGATCAGGCGTGGTTTGCCAGTGACGCGAAAGGGCGGCTCAGCGCGTTTCTGCTCAAAGGCCAGGCCCAGCAATTTGCATCGGCCCAGGGCGGCAAGGTGTTCGACTTCACCGACGCCACCACCCAGGCCGTGGCCGTCCGCTAACCCTGAAATCACCACAATCCTCTGTGGGAGCGAGCCTGCTCGCGAATGCGGACTGACATTCAACATCAATGTCTACTGATCCATCGCTTTCGCGAGCAGGCTCGCTCCCACAGGGGGCGGGTTGAGAGGAATTATTGTGCAACGACCATTTAATCGCTGGCTCCCCCGAGCCTCCTCACTGCTGTTCTGCCTGCTGTTCTGGCAACTCGCCGCCAGCCACCACTGGAACCTCGGCCTGGTGACCTTCGCCAACGTTCCGACACCGCTGGCGGTGATTGAAGCGGCGCTCGGCCTCGGCGACTCCGGCAAGCTCGCCCAGCACCTGAGCAGCAGCCTCGGCCGGGTATTTGCCGGCTACCTCGCGGCGCTGGTCATCGGCATCAGCCTGGGCCTGGCCATCGGTCGCTCGAAATGGGCCGAGGATGTGCTGCTGCCACCGCTGGAAGTGCTGCGCCCGATCCCGGCGGTGGCCTGGATCCCGCTGGCGATCCTGATGTTCCCGTCGTCGGAGCTGTCGATGGTGTTCATCACCTTCACCGGTGCCTTGTTCCCGATTCTGCTCAACACCGTGCACGGCGTCGAAGGCGTCGATCCACGGCTGATCGCTTCGGCAAAAAGTCTCGGGGCAGGGCGCCGGGCGATGCTGCTGGAAGTGATCTTGCCGGGCGCCGCGCCGAGCATCATTACCGGCCTGGCCATCGGCATGGGTACCTCCTGGTTCTGCCTGGTCACCGCGGAAATGATCTCCGGCCAGTTCGGCATCGGCTACTACACCTGGGAGTCCTACACCATCCAGAACTACCCCGACATCGTCGTCGGCATGTTGCTGATCGGCTTGCTCGGCATGGGCAGCAGCCTGTTGATCAAACGCCTGGGCGGGCTGTTCACGCCCTGGCATCGACCACGAGGAAAAGCCTGATGAGCGTTTTTCAACCACCTGAAGGGCGTATCGATATTCGCGGCTTGTCGATCAGCCTGGGCGAGGGCGGCGCGGCCTTCGAGGCCGTGCAGGGCCTCGACTGCCAGATCGAACCGGGCCAGTTCGTGTGCATTCTCGGGCCGTCCGGTTGCGGCAAGTCCACCTTGCTCGGCGCCCTGGCCGGCCACCTGCAACCGCGCACCGGCAGCCTCAGGGTCGATGGTGCACCAGTGTCGGGGCCGTCACCGCAACGGGGCATGGTGTTCCAGCAACACACACTGTTTCCCTGGCGCACGGTGCGCGACAACGTCGCCTTCGGCCTGAAAATGCGCGGCATCGGCAAGGCCGAGCGGCACCGGGCCGCCGATGAAATCCTCGCCCTGGTCGGTCTTGAGGGCTTTGCCGAGCGCTGGCCGAATCAACTGTCGGGCGGCATGCAGCAGCGGGTGGAAATCGCCCGGGTGCTGGTCAATCGGCCACGCTTGTTGCTGATGGACGAGCCGTTCGGCGCCCTCGATGCCTTGACCCGACTGAACATGCAGGAGCTGTTGCTGGACATCTGGACGCGGATTCGCACCACCGTGGTGTTCGTCACCCATGACATCGACGAAGCCTTGTTCCTCGCCGATCGCCTGCTGGTCATGAGCCCGCGTCCCGGGCGGATCATCGAAGATCTGCGCCTGGACTTCCCCCGGCCCCGCACCAGCGAACTGGTGACGAGCCACGAATTTTCCCGCTTGAAGCGTCATTGCCTCGAGTTACTGCGTCATGAAGACGGTCGGCAGCTGCCACGCCTGAACCCTCTCGGACTTCCCACAGAAAACCAACTGCCGCGATTTGCCCTATGACCTCACTATTCGATGTAACCGATAACGATGACATTCTCGCCCTGCAACCACGCCTGACCGATGAAGACGCCGGTGTGCGCCGTATCGCGCTGATCGAGCTGGCCGATCTGGAAGAGCCGGATGGCCTGCTGTGGCTGGTCAATCGATTGGCCGAAGACCCGGTCGCCGACGTCCGCGCCGAAGCTGCGCGGTTGCTGGAGGCTTGGGAGGACTTGCCCGTGGTCGAGGCGCTGTGCCAGGCCCTGACCGATCCTGACGACGCCGTGCGGGCCGCCGCGGCGCAAAGCCTCAGCCTGCTCAAGAGCGAAGCGGCGGGTAGGGTGATTCTGCCGTGGACCGGGCATGCCGACATCGGCGTGCGCATTGCCGCGTTCAGGGCTTTACGTGAACTTCGCTTTACCCAGGCGGCTCCGACGGCGTTGTTGGCATTGAACGACGAGGACGCCAACGTTCGGCGTGAAGCGGTCGGTGTGCTGGGCTGGCTCAAGCAGCTCGATGCCTTGCCCGCACTGGCACGCCTGGCCAGTGATGACCCGGACACCGAAGTCCGCCGCGCCGCTACCGGCGCATTGGGCCTGGCCTCTGATGTTCAGGTCCTGCCGGCGTTGCGCCAGGCATTGCAGGACCAGGCCTGGCAAGTGCGTGAGGAAGCCGCCACGACGCTGGGTAAAGTCGGCCACGCCGACGCCGGTCCCGCCTTGATCGACGCCCTGAGCGACGACTACTGGCAAGTTCGCCTGCGCGCCACCCGCAGCCTGGGTCGCCTGCGCTTTACTCCGGCCCTCGAGCCGCTGATCGAAACCCTCGGCCACCGCATCAGCAACCTGCGCAAGGAAGCCGCCCTGGCCCTCGGTGAATTGAACGATAAAGGCGCCATCGCACCGCTGCAGGCCGCGCAGGACGACGGCGACCCGGAAGTGCGCAAGGCCGTGCGCATTGCCCTGAGTCAACTGCAATGAACCCGGTGGCGGTGGGCAATTCCCGCAGCAAGCAACAGCTGCGGTTGAACTGGCCGGATGGCCGCGAGCAATTGTTGAGTCATGCCGAACTGCGGCGGCAATGCCCATGTTCGCAATGCCGGGCGTTTCGGCTGCGGGGGATGACACCGCTGGTCGATGAGCGTGTGGGTGTGATCGAGTTGAACGCCCAAGGCTACGGCCTGCAGCTGGTGTTCAGTGACGGGCATGACCGCGGGATCTACCCGTGGAATTATCTGGCGGGACTTGGACTCGAAACGACGCATAACTAATGTGGGAGCGAGCCTGCTCGCGAAGGCGGTATATCAGGCAAATTAATGTCGAATGTGCTGCCGCTTTCGCGAGCAGGCTCGCTCCCACAGAGTGTTAGTGGTGGTCAGAAAGACTTGCTGGCACTCGCCACCACAGTCGCGCTGCACACATCATCAAACCCCCAGTTGCTGGTGCACTGGCTCTTCGACAGATCGGTGTCGATGTAGCTCAGCCCCAGCATCACACCGGCCAGTTCATGGGTCAGCTTGACCTCCCATTCGCGGTACGAATCCTCGGCCTTGCCCGAACGCGTGTACAGGTGCGGGTCCTTGAAGTCCATCATGCCGTAGCGCAGTTTCAAGCCAAGGTCATAGGGCAATTCGGTCTCGTAACCGACATAGCTGTAGAGCGAATTCTGCTTGCTGTCGATGCCCGGTGCATCAGCGGAGTAGTAGGCCGCGAGTTTTACGCCATGGACGCTGAGAATGCCGTAGGCCTCACTCTGGTTGAACTGGCTCTCCCTGGGGTAAGTGTATTTGAGGTAGCCGACATCCAGGCTGACCGCGTCGGTGGCCTGCCACAGCCAACCGGCGTAGTAGTCGATTTCCTGGCGGGTTTTCAGGCCGCCGCCATAGTCGACGTTGGAACTCCAGGCGCCCAGGTACAGGCCGCTGGTATGGGCGAGGGTCATGGCACCTTGCAGGGCCGGGTCGTTCTGGGTCTGGGAGATGCCGCGGGTGCGATAGTCGCTGGCCAGGGTCACGTCCAGCAGCAGGGCGAAGTCATCGTTCAAGGGGACGGCCTGGCTGCTCAAGGGCAGCAAACTCAAGGCACCGAGGGCGAGCAGGGTGGAAGCTTTCATGGGGTGTTTCCCGTTATTGTGATTGTTATGGGCAGGGCTGTTGTGGGTGTACGGCAGGCAAAGCTGCGCCGGGCCTCGTGTCGAAACGCGAGGCATGGCGGCGGGTGAGTTGATTTTTCTTAGAGGGTAGCGGCGTAGACCTGGCGACCGGCGAACCAGGTCTGCAGCACTTGAGTATCGTGCAGGGCCTTGTTGTCGACGCTGAACACGTCACGGTCGAGCACGATGAAATCCGCTTGTTTGCCGGCACTCAATGAGCCGATCTGTTGGTCCAGGCCAATGGTCCGGGCGGCATTGAGGGTGTAGGCGTAGAACATGGTTTCGCGGTCAAGACGCTCATCGGCATTGAGTACCCCCAGCGGACCGTCACGGGTGATGGCCTGGGCCATGGCATTCCACGGGTTGGGCGAGGACACCGGCCAGTCGCTGGCCCCGGCGATGGTCGCGCCCTGCTTGAGCAGCGAGTGCGCCGGGTACTGGTAACGGAAGGCCAGGGCGCTGACGTAAGGCTTGATCATGTCCGTGGTGTAGTCGTCGGCGCTGGCCCAGAGCAGTTGCATCGAGGCGATGACGTCGAGCGGCTTGAACCGGGCGAACTCTTTCGGGTTGACCATCTGCAGGTGGGTGATGGAGTGGGCTACGCCGCTCTGGCGGTCCTTGCGCGCCTGTTCGATACCATTCAATGACTCGCGCACCGCACGGTCGCCGATGGCATGAATGTGCACCCGCCAGCCCCGTTGATCGATGGCGCTGACCAGTTCGCCGAAACGCTTCGGATCGATCAACAGTTCGCCCTGTTTGTGCGAGTTGCTGTAAGGGTCGATCATCGCTGCGCTCTGCGCCGGGTATTCGATCACGCCGTCGGCGAAGATCTTGACGCCCGGCAAGGTCAGGTTGGGGACGTCCTGAAACTGCTGTCGGACTTTGTCGAGCGTATCGAGATCGGCCGGTACGCTTTTCGAATTGGCCACCAGCAGTGCGGCGACGTGGGCGGTCATGCCACCGCTTTGCGACAGCGCCTTGTACACCGGCAGCACGCCGACGGTTTTCTCCGTGGGCTTGAGGGCGAACACCGGCTGGCCCGGCGCGGCGTTGGCGGCGGGGTCCATCCACGCGGTGATGCCGAGGCTGTTGTTGTAGCTCACCGCGGTTTGCGCCGCCTTGAGCATGTCGGCGGCGCTCGGCGCCGGCATTTTCGAGGCAACCCGGTCCCAGCCGGCGTCCACCAGAAACCCGTTGGGATTGCCGTCCTTCAGCTTGCCAATGGTGCCGTCTTCAGCCGCCGGCAAAGACTTGATCAGCGCGGCGTCGACACCGGCGCGCTTGAGCATCACGTCGTTGGCCCAAGCCGTGTGGTGGTCGCTGCCGGTAAAGACGACGGGCACACTGGCCCATTCGCCGCTGTTGAATGTCTTGCCCAAGGCTTCGGACTGCGCCCAGTAGGCCGAACTCATGCCGGCCACGCTGAGTACATCGCCGTGCTTCGCCTTGCCGTCGTCACGCCAGGCGCGCAGGCGTTTTTCCAGCTCATCGAGGTCGACCACCTCGTCTTCCATGTTCGCCGAGACCCTTTCCAGGCCACCGAAAATGGCGTGGGAGTGGCTGTCGATCAGGCCGGGCATGAGGGTCTTGCCGCCCAGGTCGATGACTCGGGTTCCGGCCTCGATCAACGCCTTGATCTGTGCATCGCTGCCGACTTGCAGCACTTTGCCGTCCTGTACCGCCAGGGCCTGAACCTTGGGCTGGCTGCGGTCTGCGGTGAAGATCTTGCCGTTGAACAGCACCAGATCAGTGGCCGCCATGGCTTCCAGTGAGGCAAAACTCACAGCGGCCATCAACAGATTCGGGATGAATCTTTTCATTGAATGTTTCCTTGTTATTGCGTCTGATGGCCAGATTAGTGGCTTGCTGCGCCCGGCAGAACGCCTCGCTCATGAAAAACGTTTTTGCCTGAATGGAAAAAATATGGACAAGTTGGGTGCGCTGAAAATGTTTGTGGTCACGGCGCAACTGGGCAGTTTCAGTCGCGCTGCCGAGCAATTGGGGAAAACTCCGTCGGCCCTGACCAAAGCGGTCAATCATCTGGAGGCGGAACTGGGTACGCGCCTGTTCGAGCGCAGTACCCGGCGGATTTCGCTGACGGAAGCGGGGCGGCTCTATCTGGACACCGCGCGTCAGGTCTTGCAGCGGCTGGACGAGGCCGGCGAGGAAATCGAGCAGTTGCAACACGGCCTGCGCGGCAGCCTGAAAATCACCGCGCCGCTGGCCTATGGTCAGGCGTTTCTCGATCAGGTGTGTGGCGGCTTTCTTGAGCTATACCCGCAGATCAACCTGCAAGTGGACCTGTGCGATGACTTCGTCAATCTGCTGGACAGCGGCTACGACCTGGCTTTGCGCGAAGGCCATGACGACTTGCCGGGGCTGATCGCCCGTGTGGTCGGCAGCAATCGCCTGGCGCTGTGTGGCAGCCCCGAGTACCTGGCGCGCAAGGGGCTGCCGGTCACCCCGCAGACTCTCGATGAGCATGAGTGGTTGCTGTACCGCCATCCGTTGCTCAGCCGCGAGTTCTGGTGGGCCGAGCGCGACGGCCAGCGCCTGAGTTTGCCGCAGCCCCGGTCGCCACGCTTGCGCAGCGACAATTACGACTTGTTGCTGGCCAATGCCCTGGCCGGGCGCGGCTTGCTGCACACACCGTTGTGGAGTGCCGCGCCGTATCTGGCCGACGGGCGACTGGTGCGGGTGATGGCTGACTACGACATCGATCCGGACACCTTCGGCCCTTACATCCTGGCGGTGTACCCCAGCCATCGACGGGCCACGGCCAAGGTGCTGGCGTTTATCGATTACATCGCAGGGTTTCTGGCGTCCCGCGGTTTGGGTTTGGCCACGGGTTTGCCTACAGGCGCGTGACCTGTGGGAGCGGGCTTGCCCGCGATGAGGCCATCACAGTCAACATTTTCGTTGAATGTCAGTCCGCTATCGCGAGCAAGCTCGCTCCCACAGGGATTTAGGTTGCTCGCGGATTCTGCTATCCCCGCAGTTCCTACAAACAGCATCAACGGTGCTTGTAAGAAAAATCGCAAAAGAGTACAAATGTACTCCATGACGACATTAACTCCCCGCCGTACCGCCATCCTGACCTTTATTCGCGAGCGCATCGCCGAGCACGGTCAGTCCCCGAGCCTCGCCGAGATCAGCGAGGCGTTCGGTTTTGCCTCCCGCAGCGTGGCGCGCAAGCATGTGCTGGCGCTCACCGAAGCCGGGTTTATCGAAGTCAACCCGCACCAGGCCCGGGGCATTCGATTGCTCGGGCAACCCCCGCGCCCCGAGCTGCTGGACATCCCGGTACTCGGTCGGGTGGCGGCGGGTGCGCCGATCGGGGCCGATGCCGAAGTCCATAGCCGATTGCTGCTCGACCCGGCGATGTTCTCCCGCACGCCGGACTACATGCTGCGGGTTCGCGGCGACTCGATGATCGAGGACGGCATTCTCGACGGTGACCTGGTGGGTGTGCACCGCAACCCCGAGGCGCTCAACGGCCAGATCGTCGTGGCGCGGCTCGACGGCGAAGTCACCATCAAGCGCTTTGAACGGGTCGGCGACCGGGTTCGCCTGTTGCCGCGCAACCCGGCCTATGAGCCGATCATCGTCGAGGCCGACCGGGACCTGGCCATCGAAGGTGTGTTCTGCGGCCTGGTGAGGCAAGGCTGATGAGTGCCGTCGTTGCGCTGGATACGCTGTTCAATGGTGGCCAGGTCTGGAAGGGCCGGCCTGCGCCGCCGGCCGCCAGCCCGCAACCCACCGGCCATGCCGCGCTGGATGCGGCGCTGCCCACGGGTGGCTGGCCGGAAGCGGCATTGACCGAGATCCTTCTGGCCGGGCAGGGCGTGGGCGAGTTGCAACTGGTGTGGCCGGCGCTGGCGCGGCTGTCGGCGATGGGCGAGCGGATCGTGCTGGTGGCACCGCCTTACGTGCCGTACCCCCAGGCCTGGCAGAACGCCGGGGTCGATCTGCGTCAATTGTCGATCATCCAGGCCAGCGAGCGCGACGCGTTGTGGGCGGCGGAACAATGCCTGCGTTCGGGCAGTTGCGGCGCGGTGCTGTGCTGGCCGCACAAGGCCGACGATCGCGCCTTGCGCCGTTTGCAGGTGGCGGCGGAAACCGGCCAGACCCTGGCCTTCGCCTATCGCTCGCTCAACGAAGCGGTCAACCCCTCGCCAGCGGCCCTGCGCATCGCCATCGATGCCAGGCCTGCGCAATTGCGCGTGCTCAAGTGCCGGGGCGGTCTGGCCCGTTCGGCGCCGATTGCCTTCCCCGTGGGGCATTGAGGTTGCCATGCGTTGGGTCTGCATTTTGTTCCCGCAATTGGCGCTGGACGCGGTACTGCGTCAGCGCGCCGATCCCGATGAGCCGCTGGCGCTGCTGACTGGCCCGGCCCAGCGCCGGGTGCTGCAAGCGGTCAACGGCCCCGCGCGAGCCCTTGGCCTGCGTCCCGGCCAGTCCATGAGCGCTGCCCAGGCCTTGAGCAAGAGCTTCGCCACGGCCGAGTACGATGTTGCCGACATCGAGCACTGGCAGCAGTTTCTGGCCGCCTGGGCCTATCGGTTCAGTTCGCAGGTCAGCGTGCATTACCCGCGGGCGCTGGTGTTTGAAATAGAATCCAGCCTGGGCCTGTTCGGTGCCTGGCCACAATTCGAGGCGCGCTTGCGCAGGGAACTCGGCGAACTGGGCTTTCGTCACCGCATTGTCGCGGCACCCAACCCGGTGGCGGCGCGGATGCTGGCCAACGCTTATGACGGCCTGGTGGTGCCTGACGAGCAAGCCTTGCAGCACCATCTGGGGCAATTACCCGTCGACCGCATCGGCCTGGAGACCCGCGTGGCCACGGCGTTATCGCGCATGGGCTTGCGCACCTTGAGTCAGGTGCAGGCGTTGCCTCGGCAGAGCCTGGCCCGGCGTTTCGAGGCCCAGGTGCTCAAGCATCTGGACACCTTGCTCGGGTTGCGGCGGCTGGCGCTGGCGTTCTATCTGCCGCCGGATCGCTTCGATGTGCGCATCGAGCTCAACTTCGATGTGCAATCCCATCAGGCCCTGCTGTTTCCGTTACGCCGCCTGACCGGCGATCTGTCGGCGTTCCTGTGTGGACGGGATAGCGGTGTGCAGCGTTTCGACCTGCACCTGGAACATGCGGGGCTGCCGGACACCCTGATCAAGGTCGGCCTGCTCAGTGCCGAGCGCGACCCGGCGATGCTCTTCGAACTGGCCCGGGGGCGGCTGGAGCAGGTTCAGGTCGAAGCGCCGGTGCGTGGGTTTCGCCTGTGCGCCGAAGACCTGCCGACCTTCGTGCCGCAGTTTCAGGAACTGTTCGACGACCGCCCGCAGCAGTCCTTGCCTTGGGAGCAACTGCGCGAACGCCTGCGTGCACGGCTGGGGGATGATGCCGTGCACGGCCTGCGCTTTCAGGCCGATCACCGTCCAGAGTGCGCGTGGCAGGCCAGTGCCGACAGTCAGCCCGGCGCGCGATTCCCGACCGTGAAACGACCCGGTTGGCTGCTCACTGAACCGCTGGCGGTGCACGAAGGCTCCACGCGCATCCTCATGGGACCGGAGCGCATCGAGTCCGGTTGGTGGGACGGCGACGACGTGCGTCGCGATTATTACCTGATCGAAACCCGTGCCGGCCAGCAAGGCTGGGCGTATCGGCCGGTCGGCGAGGACGGGCCGCTGTGGCTGCAAGGGTGGTTCGCATGAGCGCCGGGTATGCCGAACTGCACTGCCTGTCGAACTTCAGTTTCCAGCGCGGTGCCTCCAGTGCCCTTGAACTGTTTCAACGGGCAAAAAAGCAGGGCTACCAGGCGCTGGCGATCACCGATGAATGCACCCTGGCCGGTATCGTCCGCGCCTGGCAAGCGGCGAAGTCCGTTGAACTGCCGTTGATCATCGGCAGCGAGATCCGCATCGACAACGGCCCGAAACTGGTGCTGCTGGTGGAGAACCTCAAGGGTTACCAGACCCTGTGCCGACTGATCACCCGCGCCCGCCGCCGTACGCAGAAAGGCCAGTACCAAATCCTGCGGGATGACTTCAGCGAGCCACTGCCGGGGCTGCTGGCGTTGTGGGTGCCGGACGCGGTGGATGACTTCGAGCAGGGCCGCTGGCTGAAACAGGTTTTTGCCGAGGGCCTGTGGCTGGCGGTGCAGTTGCATCGCGGTCAGGACGACCCCCGACGCTTGAGCGATTTGCTGACCCTGGCCAGGGAACTGCGGATTCCCGCCGTGGCGAGCGGCGATGTGCACATGCACGCCCGAGGGCGCCGTGCCTTGCAGGACACCATGACTGCGATCCGTCATCACCTGCCGGTAGCCGATGCCGGGTTGCGCCTGCACCCCAACGGCGAACGGCATCTGCGCAGTCTCGACATCCTGCGCGAACTCTATCCGCCGGCCTTGCTCGAAGAAACGCAGGTCATTGCCCGGCGCTGCACGTTCGACCTCGGCCAGTTGCGTTATCAGTATCCCCGGGAGCTGGTGCCTGACGGGCACTCGGCCACCTCCTGGCTGCGTCATTTGACCGAACAGGGCACTGCCTGGCGCTGGCCGAAAGGTCCGCAAGACAAGGTGCTCAAGCAGATCGACAAGGAACTGGAGCTGATCGCCGAACTGGGCTACGAAAGCTACTTCCTGACGGTCCACGACATCGTCCGCTTCGCCCGTGAACAACAGATTCTTTGCCAGGGACGCGGCTCTGCGGCCAACTCGGCGGTGTGTTTTGCCCTGGGCATCACTGAAATCGATCCGGATCGCACCACGCTGCTGTTCGAGCGCTTTCTCTCCAAAGAGCGCAACGAGCCGCCGGACATCGACGTCGATTTCGAACACGAACGGCGCGAGGAGGTCTTGCAGTACGTGTTTCAGCGTTATGGCCGGGCCCGGGCTGCGCTGACCGCCGTGGTCAGCACCTATCATGCGGCCGGCGCAGTGCGCGACGTGGCCAAGGCGCTGGGCCTGCCGCCGGACCAGATCAATGCGTTGGCCGATTGTTGCGGTCACTGGAGCGACGAAACCCCGCCCGTGGCGCGTTTGCTCGAGGGCGGATTCGACCCTGAAAGCCCGGTGCTGCGCCGGGTGCTCAGCCTCACGGGGCAATTGATCGGTTTCCCCCGGCACCTGTCCCAGCACCCCGGTGGCTTCGTGATTTCCGAGCAACCCCTGGACAGCCTGGTGCCGGTGGAAAACGCGGCCATGGCCGAGCGCACCATCATTCAGTGGGACAAGGACGATCTCGATGCGGTCGGCCTGCTCAAGGTCGATATCCTCGCCTTGGGCATGCTCAGCGCCATCCGTCGCTGCCTCGACCTGTTGCGCAGGCATCGTCACCTGGACCTGAGCCTGGCGACGATCCCGTCTGAAGACGCGGCCACTTACGAAATGATCGGCCGCGCCGACACCATCGGCGTGTTCCAGATCGAATCCCGCGCGCAGATGTCGATGCTGCCCAGGCTCAAACCGGTGAATTTCTACGACCTGGTGATCGAGGTCGCGATCGTGCGGCCGGGACCGATTCAGGGTGGCATGGTCCACCCGTACCTGCGCCGGCGAAACAAGGAAGAACCCGAGGTGTATCCGTCGCCGGAACTCAAAGTGGTGCTGGAACGCACCCTGGGCGTCCCCCTGTTCCAGGAGCAGGTGATGCAGATCGCCATCGTCGCCGCCGACTACAGCCCCGGCGAAGCCGATCAGTTGCGCCGTTCCATGGCTGCCTGGAAACGTCATGGCGGGCTCGAACCGCACAAGGATCGGCTGGCCGCCGGCATGAAGAAAAACGGCTACACCGCCGAATTCGCCGCGCAGATCTTCGAACAGATCAAGGGGTTCGGCAGTTACGGTTTTCCCGAATCCCACGCCGCCAGTTTTGCCTTGCTGACCTACGCCAGTTGCTGGTTGAAATGCCACGAACCGGCCGCCTTCGCCTGTGCGCTGATCAACAGTTGGCCCATGGGCTTCTACAGCCCGGACCAGATCCTGCAGGACGCACGGCGCCATCATTTGCAGATCCGCCCGGTGGACGTGCGGGCCAGCGACTGGGATTGCAGCCTGGAACCGATTGCCGGCGCACAACCGGCAATTCGCATGGGCTTGCGGATGATCAAGGGTTTTCGCGAGGACGATGCCCGGCGTATCGAAGCGGCGCGGTCCAGGGGCGCCTTTGCCGACATCGCCGACCTTGGCGAGCGGGCGCGACTCGATGCCCGCGCCCAGGAGCAACTGGCCGATGCCGGTGCGTTGCGCGGTCTGGCCGGTGATCGCCATCGGGCGCGCTGGGAAGTGGCGGGGGTGCAGAAACAGCTCGGTCTGTTCGCCGGTTTGCCCAGTCAGGAGGAGGGGACGGTGGCGCTGCCAAAACCCACGGTCGGCGAGGACTTGCAGGCCGATTACAACAGTCTCGGCACCACCCTCGGGCCGCATCCGCTGGCCTTGCTGCGCGGTGAATTGAAAGCCCGGCGTTGCCGCAGCTCGAAGGAACTGCTGGACGTCGAACATGGCCGGCCGGTGAGCATCGCCGGGCTGGTTACCGGTCGGCAACGGCCGGCCACCGCCAGTGGCGTGACCTTCGTCACTCTGGAAGACGAATTCGGCAACGTCAACGTGGTGGTCTGGCGCGACCTGGCCGAGCGGCAACGCAAGGTGCTGGTCGGCTCGCAGTTGCTCAAGGTTGATGGGCGTTGGGAAAGGGAGGGCGAGGTGCGGCATCTGATTGCCGGGCGCTTGAGTGATTTGAGCCCACTGCTGGACGGCATCACCGTGCGCAGCCGGGATTTTCATTGATCCCGCAATCAGTGTGGGAGCGAGCCTGCTCGCGAAGGGGCCGGCACATTCAGCATTGATGTCAACTGACAGACCGCCTTCGCGAGCAGGCTCGCTCCCACAGGTATTGTGCAACCGCGGACTATTTACCCACCGGCCAAAACCGCTCCCCACCCCCCGGTGCATCCGTCCACGCCTGCAACGACCGGGTCGGCAAATCGAAATAATCCCGGGTACGCGCATAGCCATGGCCACCCATGCGCCCAATCGCATCGAGCCCCAGTTGATCGATGTACAAGGTTTTCGGGTCGATCAGTTCGTCCCGCACATGGGCCATCAGCACTTCGCCAAAGATGATCTCCCGCGACTGGCCGATGGACAGCGCCATCATTCGCCGGCATTCCAGTGCCACCGGGGCTTCGCCGATGCGCGGGCATTTGACCGTGGTGCCGGGAATGGCGGTGAGGCCGGCGGCGGTCAGCTCGTCGAAACCGGGGGCGAAGGGCACGGCGCAGACATTCATGGCTTCCACCAGGGCATCGCTGACGATGTTGACGGTGAATTCCTGGTTGAGCTGGATGTTGCGCGTGGTGTCCTTGGGGCTCTGATCACCGTAGTTCTCCACGCCCAACGCGAGGATCGGCGGATCGGCCGAGAGCGCATTAAAGAAGCTGAACGGCGCGGCATTGACGCGGCCTTCGCCGTCGACAGTGGTGACCAGGGCAATAGGTCGTGGCACCACGCTGCCGATCAGAATCTTGTATTTGTCCCGCGCACTCAGGGTGCTGAAATCGAAGCTTTGCATGGGCGGCATTCTCTAAGGAAGTGGATCAATGGCACTCAGCGGCGCCTGTGCGCTGTAGTCGTCGGCGAAGGGAATGGCCGGTTGGAACAGGGTTTTCCAGTCCGGTTGGCCGAAGGCCCGGTCGCTGTGACTGCGCATCAGTTTTTCGAATTGTCGTTGGGCCTGGCGCTGCAGGGCGGGGTAGTCGACTCCGTTGACCTGACCGTCCTGCATCACACAGCGGCCGTCGATCCAACTGGCGATGCAATCGTCACCGCGCCCGGCCAGCATCAGGTTTTTCAAGGGGTCGAACAGCGGCCCCAGGTGCAGGCCACGCAGGTTGAACACGGTGATGTCGGCCTTTGCTCCCGGCGCCAGTCGCCCAAGGTCATCGCGGCCCAGGGCCCTGGCACCGCCGAGGGTGGCGGCGTTGTACAGATCGAGGGTGCTGGTCAGCGTGTTGCCGCCCTCCATCAGTCGCGCGATGTTCAAGCCCTGGCGCATGTTGTCCAGCAAATCCGCCGGCCAGGTGTCGGTGCCCAGGGCGAAGTTGATGCCCTTGGCCCGATAGCGACCGAACGAGTCCAATGCCTCGCCGTCCCGGGCGAACACCATCGGGCAATGCACCAGGCTGGCGCCGCCATCCACCACCCTTTGCAGGTCATCATCGCCACGGGTGTAAATGCCGTGGGGCAGCAGGCTGCGCGGGGTCAGCAGGTCAAGTTGCTGCAACCAGCCCAACGGTGACGCACCGCGCAATTGCTCGACCATCGCCACTTCGCCAAGGCCCTGGCAGCAATGCAGACGCATCGGCGCATTGAGTTCCCGGCTCAGCGCCGCGGTGCGCAGTAACAGCGCCGGTGTGCAGGTCTGGATGCGGTCCGGCAGCAGCGCACCGCGGATCAGGCCGTCATTCGTGCCGTCGAAATCCCTGAAAAACCGTTGCGCCGCGTCGAGTCCGGCCAAACCCCGGGCTTCGTCCCAGTGATGTGCCAGCATGCCGTCGGCCTGCCAGTAACTCATGCCACTCATGTAGCATGGGCCGAGGTAAGTGCGCAGCCCCAGCTCGGCGGCTACACCGGCCACTGCTGCAAACTCGTCATAGGTTTCCGCCCATTCGCGGTAATACATCGAGGTAATCGGCATGGCCGTTGTGATGCCGTTGCGGATCAGCTGCGTGAAGGCGTAGCGGTACTTGAAGACTTCTTCGTCCGGGCTGTAGCTCTCCCGGGGGCCACGCGCCAGGTATTCGGCGGACCACATCCGGCCCATGTCGCGCTCGTCGCCGTTGTCCAGGGTCAACACCGTGGAATCGAGATCGCCCAAAGCATCGAGGTCAATGAAACCGGGGCCGATCAACGCGTTGCCGTAGTCGATCCACTGATCCACCGGTCCCGGGTAATCGCGGCCGACAAACACAATGTGCGCGCCTTCGAACACCACCTCGCCGTTGCGCCAGAGCACGTGTTTGGTGCCGTCGAAGCCGACCACGCAGCTGCTTTTGAGGCCGATGCGCTTCACAAACGGCTGTCCAGCAAACGGCCACCCGAAGCGATCAACTGCCCGCCGCGATAAACCTGACGCAGGGGTCGCGACACCACGGCTTCACCCAGGGTCTGTACCGGCATCAGCAGAAAGTCCGCAGGCCGACCGATCGCTACGCCATAACCTTCGCAACCCAGGGCCCGGGCACCATTCACAGTCGCTGCGTCGAACGCCGCCGCCAGTTCCTCGTCCTTGTTCAGATCGAAACGAAACGCCAGCAACATCGCCCGCTCCAGCATGTCGCCGTTGCCCATGGGCGACCAGGCGTCGCGAATACCGTCCGAGCCCAGGCACACATTCACCCCTGTTTCGCGCAGGGCGAGGAATGGGGGTACCGCACAATCGGCCGGTGCCGAACTCATCAACGAAATCCCCAATGCCGCCAGGCGTCCGGCCACCGGTTTGACCTGGCTCCACGGCAACATGCCGAGGCAGTAGGCATGGCTGATCATCACCCGGTCCTGAAGCCCGAAGCGCTCGGTGTAGTCGGCGATCAGTTTGATCTGCCACAGGCCCAACTCGCCCTTGTCGTGCAGGTGAATGTCGACGCCACGGTCGAATTCACTGGCGAGATTGAACACGAAGTCCAGCTGCGCGATGGGGTCGTTGTCGATGCCGCAGGGGTCGAGGCCGCCGACGTTCTCCACGCCCAATGCCATGGCTTCGCACATCAGCTCGGCGGTGCCGGGGCGACTGATCAGGCCGGTTTGCGGGAAGACCACCAGTTGCAGGTCGATCAAGTCGCGGTATTTTTCACGCAGTTGCTGCATGGCCTCGACATGGCGCAGGCCGAATTCCGGGTCAATGTCGACGTGGCAACGCAGGGTCAGCGAACCACGGGCGATGCAGTTCTCCAGCAGGGCACCGGCCCGCAGTGCAATGGGGGCTTCGACTTCGCGCAGTACACGACGCTCGTTGGCGATGTAGTCCTTGAGGTTCGGACCGGCACTGTTCGGACGCCAGGGCTGGCCCCAGAGGGTTTTGTCCAGGTGCACGTGGCTTTCCACCAGGGCTGCGGTGAGCAATTGGTTCTGGCCGTCGATGTCGGTGGCGAGCAGTTCGCTGGTCGAGGCCGGGCGACGCTGGGTGAAGCGGCCGTTTTCGATCAGCAGGTCTTCGGCGGCGGCGCCGTAGGGGCGCACGTTGCGTAGCCAGCGGGGGGGAGTCATTGCGTACCTCAAATTCGGTGTTGTGTGGGAGGGCCTCTTCGCGAGCAGGCTCGCTCCCACAGGGGAATGCATTTCAAATGTG
>NZ_JBSVWS010000108.1:0-20523 GCF_054071155.1 Pseudomonas sp. SDO5532_S415
TCCTGTTGGGGCGCGAGGCGGCCCCTCTCTTTACTCAAAAGAAGGGGACTGCTGCGCAGTCCAGCGGGAGCAAGCTCCCTCGCCACACAGGCTCGCTTCCACAGGGGATAAGGGGGGGGAACGACTAGCTGAACAAAAACACCGCGACTGTCGTAAAAACGACCTGTTTACGCTGAACACGAACCCCGACCAGTTTTCTGTTGAACGACTGTTCAGCTTGGACTATGTTCGTTCCACCTTCTCTCCCGGCTGGTTGCGGGCTTGCGTTTCTTCATTTTGAACGAGGCACTGGCATGCGGTTTTCACCCTTTGTTGAGCGGATCTCGGGGCAAGGCGTTGCCGCCTGGGACATCCACAATGCCGCCTTTGAAGCACGGCGCGGTGGGGAAGATGTGATCATTCTCAGTGTCGGCGATCCGGACTTCCCCACGCCCGACTTCATCACCGATGCCGCCATCCAGGCCTTGCGCGAAGGCGACACTCACTACACGGAGATCGCCGGTCGCCCGACCTTGCGCGAAGCCCTCGCCACGCGTTACGGCAAGCTGTTCGACCGCGAGTTGCAAGCGGACAACGTGATCGCGGTGGCGGGTGCACAGAACGCGCTGTTCGTCACGTCGATGTGCCTGCTCAGCGCCGGCGACGAAGTGATTGCCCTGGATCCGATGTACGTGACTTACGAGGCGACGCTCAAGGCCTCCGGCGCGACACTGGTGCGGGTGCCGTGCTCGGCGGACGATGATTTCCGCCTCGATGCGGCGGTGCTGGCCAAAGCCATCACGCCGCGGACCCGGGCGATTTTTCTGTCCAACCCGAACAACCCGACCGGGGTCATGCTCAACCGCGAAGAACTGCAAGCCATCGCTGATCTGGCCATCGCCCATGACCTGTGGGTGGTGGTCGACGAAGTTTATGAAAGCCTGGCGTTCGAGCGCGACCACCTGAGCATGGCGGCCTTGCCGGGCATGGCCGAGCGTTGCGTGGTGATCGCCAGCCTGTCGAAATCCCACGCCATGACCGGTTGGCGAATCGGCTGGATCGTCGCCCATCCGTCCCTGATCGCCCATGCCGAAACCCTGGTACTGAGCATGCTCTACGGCTTGCCGGGGTTCGCCATGGAAGCCGCACTCAAGGCCGTGCAGGCCCACGACGAAGTCACCCACGGCATGCGCGACATCTACCGGCGGCGTCGCGATCTGCTGGTGGCGGGACTGTCGGAGTGTCCGGGCATCAGCGTGCTCAAGCCTGACGCCGGCATGTTCGTGCTGGTGGACGTACGCGCAACCGGCCTCAGTTCGCTGGAGTTCGCCTGGCGGCTGTTGCGCGAGGCGCGGGTGTCAGTGCTGGATGCCGCGGCGTTCGGCGAGCCAGCGCAGGGTTTCGTGCGGCTGTCGTTCACCCTCGGTGAAGAACGGCTGGCCGAGGCCTGCCAGCGAATCCGCGACTTCGTCCTGGTGCTCAAGGGCGAAGCACCACGGCCCGTGATCAGTCGCGTGACGTCCTCGGCAGGGGCCGAACCGGTTGCCGCCCGGACCATGATCGAAGTCGAGCGCCTGCACAAACGCTTCGGCAATATTGAAGTGCTCAAGGGCGTATCCCTGACGGCCCGCGAAGGCGAGGTGATCTCGCTGATCGGTGCCAGCGGTTCGGGCAAAAGCACCTTGTTGCGCTGCATCAACATGCTCGAAGTGCCGGACCAGGGGCGCATTCTGGTGGACGGCGAAAGCATTCACCTGAACCACTCGCGCCCCGGTGCACCGCTGGTTTCCGATGCAAAGCAACTGGTGCGCATCCGTTCCAGCCTGGGCATGGTGTTCCAGAACTTCAACCTCTGGCCCCATCGCACGGTGCTGGAAAACCTCATCGAAGCGCCGACCCAGGTCCTTCGCGAAAGCAAGGCGGAGGCCACTGAACGGGCCGAAGCCTTGCTCGAGCGCGTGGGGCTGGCGGCCAAGCGCAACGAGTACCCGGCGTTTCTCTCCGGGGGACAGCAACAACGGGTGGCCATCGCCCGGGCCCTGGCCATGCGGCCCAAGGTTATGCTGTTCGATGAACCCACCTCGGCACTCGACCCGGAACTGGTCGGGGAAGTGCTGCGGGTGATCCGCTCTCTCGCCGAAGAAGGCCGGACCATGATCCTGGTGACCCATGAGATGGCTTTCGCACGCGATGTCTCTTCCAAAGTCGCCTTTTTGCATCAGGGGCTGATCGAGGAAACCGGTTCGCCGGACGAAGTGTTCGTACACCCACGCAGCGAGCGTTGCCGGCAATTCGTCAACGCTCATCAGACTCGCTAAAAACAACAAAAGACGGGGAAAACCATGGGAAATCGACGTTTGGCAAACTGGTTGACTGGCGCGGCCTGCGTAATGCTGGCCGGCATGAGCGCGGCCCAGGCGCAACCGATCAGGTTCGCGGTGGCCGCCGAACCCTATCCGCCGTACACCGAAAAACAGGCCAACGGTGAGTGGAAGGGCTTTGAGGTCGACCTGATCCACAAGCTGTGCAGCGAAATGAAAGCCGAATGCGAGATCAAGGAAGTGGCGTGGGACGGGATCATTCCGTCGCTGCTGGCCAAGAAGATCGACGTGATTTTCTCCTCGATGTCGGTGACCGAAGAGCGGGAAAAACAGATTGCGTTCAGCAAGGCTTACTACGACTCGGTGGTGGCGATTGTCGGGCCCAAGGACGCGGTCGTGAAAAAATATCCGGACGACCTCAAGGGCAAGACCATCGGCGTGCAGAACTCGACGGTGAGCGCCAGCTACCTGAAGACCTACTACGAAAAAATTGCCGACGTTAAGTATTACGACACCCAGGACTCGGTGAACGCCGACCTGATTGCCGGTCGCATCGACCTGATGATGGCCGACGGCACGGCCATGGCGGCCTTCGTCAAGACCCCGGATGCCAGCAAAAGCAATCTGGACTACCTCGGCGCCGTGCCCTACGACCCGATCTTCGGCAAGGGCGTGGGCGCCGGCCTGCGCAAGGACGACACCGAACTCAAGGCCAAGCTCGACAAGGCCATCCAGGAACTGCTGGCGAGCAAGGACTACGACGACCTGTCCCAGAGCTACTTCGGTACCAGCGTGAAGCCGACGTTCTGAAGACCTGGGCGCCGAGTCCCCCTTGTGGGAGCGAGCCTGCTCGCGAAAGCGGTGTGTCAGTCAACATCATCGCTGAATGACACACCGCATTCGCGAGCAAACTCGCTCCTACAGGGGTTCGGTGGTGCTCTGACTGGAGACTGAAATGCCAGCAATGTTCGATTTGATCGGTTTCAGCGAACAAGGGTGGGGCGGGGCGCTGCTCAAGGGGCTCTGGATGACCCTGCAGATATCGGCCGGGGCCTTCGTACTCGGGCTGGCCATCGGCCTGGTGGTGGCCTGCCTGAAGCTGGGCGCGCCAAAACCGATTGCAGTGTTGGCACGCGGCTACACCACCTTGTTCCGCGCGGTGCCGGAGTTGTTGCTGATCCTGCTGCTGTATTACGTCGGTTCCATGTTGCTCAACTCGCTGATGACCTCGCTCGGTCATGGCGCGGTGAATGTCAGCGGTCCGTTGGCGGCCATCGTGGTACTGGGGCTGGTGCAGGGCGCCTACGCCTCGGAAATTTTCCGCGCGGCGATCCAGGCGATTCCTTTTGGCCAGATCGAAGCGGCGAAGGCCTTCGGTCTGCATGGCTTTGGTCTGTTCCGCCGCGTCACGCTGCCGATCATGGCGCCCTACGCGATGGCAGGGATGGCCAACCTGTGGATCAACCTGATCAAGGACAGTGCGCTGATCAGCGTGGTCGGCACCAACGAGCTGCTGTACACCGCCAAGCAAGGCGCGGGGTCGACGCGTCACTACCTGTTGTTCTACCTCACGGCCGCCGCCCTGTATTACGCGGTAACGCTGGTGTCCAACTACCTGTCGGGACGGTTGGAGCGACGCATTCGTCGCTGGATGCCTCTTGTTGACTAAACCGGCTGAGAGATTGAAATGATTCCTGCGTGGACCATTGAATACGGGGCACTGTTGCTCCGAGGGCTGCAAACGACCATTACCATTCTGTTGGTCTCCAGCGTGTTCGGCTACGCACTGGCCGTATTGGTGGCACTGGCGCGAATCTCGAAAAACAGGGCGATCGCCAAGCTCAGCCTGTTCTACACCAGCGTGACGCGCGGTACGCCGTTGCTGATCCAGATCTACATCTTCTACTACGGGATCGGCAGCCTGTTCGCGCAGTTTCCGCTGATCCGCAGCAGTTTTCTCTGGCCCTATCTGCGTGATGGTTATTGGTACATCGTCTTCGCCCTGGTGGTGTCGATGGGCGCCTATGTCGGCGAAGTGATTCGCGGCGGCCTGCTGGCGGTGCCCAAAGGCGAAATGGAAGCGGCCTCGGCCTTTGGCATGACCCCGCGCCAGGCCCTGTGGCGGGTGCGTTTACCCAGGGCGCTGCGTTTGCTGTTGCCGACCCTGGCCGGGGAAACGGTGATGTTGCTCAAATCCACGGCACTGGCCTCGACCATCGCGGTGATCGACTTGCTGGGCGCGGCCAACGTTGTCCGCGCCCAAACGCTGCAAGTCTATGAACCGTTGCTGCTGGTGGCCGGTGTCTACGTTTGCCTGACGTTCTTGATTGAAGGCCTGTTTGCCTTTGCCGAACGGCGGGGAACGCCGGTACGCAGGTCCGCATGATGAACACGCCCGTGGTCGACCGTTCGTTGCAAGGCATTGGCCTGTGTACGCTGGGCTATGCCTTCCTGTCCTTGCAGGACGCTGGCATCAAGTGGCTGGTGGCCGATTATTCGGTGGTCACCATCCTGTTCTGGCGCGCCCTCGTGGTGGCGGTTGCGTGCCTGCTGGTGGGGCGCTTGCAACTGGTGCAGCGCGCCTGGCGCTCGTCCAGTCGGCGTTTGCTGGTGGTGCGCGGCCTGCTGTCGATTGCGGCCTGGCTGCTGTATTACACGGCAGCTCGGGACCTGAGCCTGGCGGAGATGACCACCCTGTATTTCTCGGCACCGATCATGGTCACGGTGTTGGCAACGGCAATTCTCAAGGAGCGCGTCACGGGTTGGCAGTGGTTTGCCCTGATCATCGGTTTCATCGGGGTGGTGATAGCTTGTCGCCCCAACAACATGACCGATCCGTTGCCGATCGTCCTGACGCTGCTGGCGGCGATGTGCTGGGCGTTCACGTATATCCAGTTGCGCCAGGTCGATGACCAGACGTCGGTACTGGAACAGATGCTGATCACCAATGTGGTGTTCGTCATCTGCATGGCCGTGGCGTTGCCCTGGACCCATACCCCGACACCGACGCCCGCCTGGTTGGGCATGCTCGGCGCGGGGCTGATGGGTGGGATCGGGCAGTTTCTGCTGTTCGCCAGTTTCCAGCGCGCCACCGCGACCGTGCTGGCGCCGTTCGAGTACACCGGACTGATCTGGGCGTTCCTGCTGTCGAGCCTGATCTGGGGCACGTTGATGGATGTGTCGCTGATGATCGGCGCCGGGCTGATCGCTGTCAGTGGCACCCTGGCGATGATCTTCGGCCGCCACCCGTCACAGGACGTCGTCGGTGCCGAATGCTCCGTGTCGCAGTCCCTGTATCCGGCAGCGGCCGATGGCCAGGGGGAAAGTCTCGAGGCTCAGGCACCGCTCGATCCAGAGGCCGTCGAGCATCGCCGTTAGGCCACAGTCATGAGGGGAGGGCAGCGCATGGTGCGGGATGTTTCGTTCAACGTTCTCAACAATAACGGTGGCGCGGTGCAGGTCGGTGCGTGGCGTTTCGAGGGCGATGGTCACGGGCCGAACGTGCATTTGCAGGCCGGGGTGCATGCCGATGAAATCGCCGGGATGCTGGTGCTGCACCTGTTGATGCAACGCCTTCATGTCGCCGAGTCCGAGGGCAGGCTCAAGGGCAATGTGACCGTGGTGCCCCAGGCCAATCCGCTGGGCATCGGACAGTTTCGCCAGGGACGGATTCTCGGCCGATACCATGATGCGACCGGGCATAACTTCAATCGTGGATTCGACCAGTCGGCGGCAATGGAACGACCATCAACCGTCGTCCAGCACTGGCAACAGAAACTGGTGCAACTGGCGGCGCCGGCGGATGTGATGCTCGACTTGCACACCGATGACGAAGCGTTGCCCTACCTTTACGTGCACCGCAGTTTCTGGCCCCGTGGTCGTGAACTGGCGGCGGCGCTGAAAATGGAGGTGGCGATCATCTGGGATGACGGCGGTGATGGCTCCTTCGAAGAAACCATCATTGCGCCCTGGCTGCGTGACGGCAGCACCGGGCAACGCATGGCCGCGACCCTGGAGTTACGCGGGCAGGGCGACGTCAACGACCACTTCGCCAGGCAGGACGCCGAAGGACTTTATGCGTGGTTGTGCGGGTATGGGGTGATCGACGACGCGGTATCGCCCAACGAGTGGCCTGTGGAGGCCGTGGAAATGGGGCATATGGAAACCATCCTTGCACCGCAGCCTGGCGTGTTGATCTTTGAAAAGGCGCTGGGCGATGTCGTCGAAGAAGGCCAGCGCTTCGCACGAATCCTGCGCCGCCCGGGCGATCCATCCTCCGAAGTGGTGCTGTATGCCGAACAGACCGGGCGACTGGTGACGCGCTACCGCGATCGTTTGATCTCCCAGGGCATGGGTGTGGCGAAGTTCACGGGCAGCCGGATGTCGCGCAACTGGGGCGGTGGATTGCTGGACCCGAACTAGTCACGGCGGGTCACGTGGAAAACCTGTAGGAACAGCTTGCTCGCGAAAAACGTCCTGACACCGCAATCATTCAGACATGACGCGTTATCGTTGACGTCCATCGCGAGCAAGCTGTTCCTACAGGTTTCTGATCACCCGTGCAGAGAAGTCCATGAAGGCGTCCGGGGTGATCCTCCTCGCGTAAAATTTTTACGCTTTTTTTACGGTAGTCACTTTCGTCCGAAACGATACTGGCCGCGTTTTCCAACGTCCATGCGTATCGCCCTTTACCTCCTGGCTTTCTGAACACGCAGAAAAGTTTAAGTAAGGTTCAACGGAATGTGTCAAACGGCGTCGAGCCCCTTCTCGCTCAAGGATCGCATGCACCATTGCCCTTCAATTCAGAGAAGCTACCTGTGAGCGAAAGCACGACCGCTGTCCATGACCACTCGCAAGTCAAAACGTCCGCCGCAGGTTTGCTTGTTGCTGCTGTCGGAGTGGTCTACGGCGATATTGGCACCAGTCCCTTGTACACCCTCAAAGAAGTCTTCGGAGGGCATTACGGCGTTCAGGCCAACCATGACGGCGTGCTGGGTATTCTGTCGTTGATCTTCTGGTCGCTGATCTGGGTCGTTTCAATCAAGTACGTCCTGTTTGTCCTTCGCGCCGATAATCAGGGCGAAGGCGGAATCATGGCGTTGACGGCATTGGCCCGCCGGGCGGCCAGCCCTTATCCGTTCATGAGCAAGGTGCTGGTTCTGCTCGGTCTTTTCGGCGCGGCGCTTTTCTACGGCGACAGCATGATCACGCCGGCCATCTCGGTGTTGTCCGCTGTCGAAGGTTTGCAACTTGCCTTTGACGGGATCGAGCATTGGGTCGTACCGCTGTCAGTGATCGTGCTGGTGGCACTGTTTCTGATTCAGAAACATGGCACGGCCCGTATTGGTATCTTGTTCGGCCCGGTGATGGTGCTGTGGTTTGTCGTGTTGGGTGTACTCGGGATCTACGGGATTTTGCAACATCCGCAGGTACTGGAGGCGCTGAATCCTGCATGGGCGGTGCAGTTCTTCGTGGTTCATCCGGGCATTGGCGTGGCCATCCTGGGTGCCGTCGTATTGTCATTAACCGGCGCTGAAGCGCTTTATGCCGACATGGGCCATTTTGGTCGCAAGCCTATCGCTCGTGCGTGGTTCATCCTGGTGTTGCCCGGCCTGGTGCTCAACTACTTTGGACAGGGCGCCTTGATCCTGGGAAACCCCGAGACTGTGCGCAATCCGTTCTATTTGCTGGCACCTGAGTGGGCGCTGTTGCCGATGGTCGCGCTCTCCACGCTGGCCACCATCATCGCTTCGCAAGCCGTGATCTCCGGTGCTTTTTCCCTGACCCGCCAGGCCATTCAGCTGGGTTACGTCCCGCGCATGTTTATCCAGCACACCTCCAGCCATGAACAGGGACAAATCTACATCGGCACGGTTAACTGGGCATTGATGGTCGGAGTGGTCCTGCTGGTGATCGGTTTCGAGTCATCCAGTGCCTTGGCCGCCGCTTATGGGGTCGCCGTGACGGGGACCATGTTGATCACCACCGTCCTGTCTTCGGCCATTGTCCTGCTCCTTTGGAAAACACCGCGCTGGTTGGCCGTTCCGATGCTGCTCGGTTTTTTGCTGGTCGACAGCCTGTATTTCGCGGCCAATGCGCCGAAGATTTTTCAAGGCGGTGCGTTCCCGGTGATTGCCGGCATTGGCCTGTTCATTTTGATGACAACCTGGAAGCGGGGCAGGAAGACGATTGTTGAGCGGCTGGATGAAACCACGCTTCCTTTACCACTGTTCATCGCCAGCATCCGCACGCAGCCTCCCCATCGCGTACAAGGCACGGCGGTATTTCTTACGGCCAGGGCCGATGCCGTTCCTCACGCACTGCTGCACAACCTGCTGCATAACCAGGTGCTGCACGAGCAAGTGGTGCTGTTGACCGTGGTATCCGAAGACAGCCCGCGGGTGGCTGCCCACCAGCGGTTCGAAGTTGAATCCTACGGTGAAGGCTTCTTCCGGGTCAGTCTGCACTTTGGCTTTATCGAGGAGCCGGATGTCCCGCTGGCCTTGAGTCTGTGTCATTTGGACGAGCTGGATTTCAGCCCGATGCGCACAACGTATTTCCTCAGCCGCGAGACCGTCATCCCGACCAGACGCATCGGTATGGCTCGTTGGCGAGAGGGGCTGTTCGCCTTTTTACTCAAGAACGCCAACAGCAATCTGAAGTACTTCAATTTGCCACTCAACAGGGTAATAGAGCTCGGCACACAGGTCGAGATGTAGCGTTTAGCGACGCTGCTCGGCCACCAACAGCAAGGACTGCGGCACAGGGCTTTGCGGGTGCTGCGGTTCTTGCAAACCGACCAGTTGAAAACCGGCCATGTCCAGCGCATTCAGCCAGCTGGACAGGGTACGGAAATACCACGGCATGGGCTGCCACTGGCCCTTGAATCCGCAAAACGTCTCTTCCCGCCATCCATCCTGATAGTCGCCGGCCGCCACCGCCCAAGGATGCAGCGTCTGAATGACCAGCGCGCCGCCCGGGGAGAGCAGGGCGTTCATGGCCGCGAGCAGGGGGATGATGTCCTGGTGCAGCAGGGCGAAGTTGGCGCAGATCAGGTCGTAGTCGCTACCGACGTCGACCTTCGCCTCCACCAACTCGTCGTAGTTCGCCAAATGCACCGGTGCAGAGCCGGCCCTGCGCGCCGCCTCGACCAGCGTCGCGCTGCCATCCACCCCGAACGCCTCGATGCCTCGTTCAGTCAGTGCGCGCAGCAACCAGCCTTCGCCGCAACCCAGATCCAGCACACGCCGGGGCTGACGGCCCTGCACCGCCAGCAGGATTGCCTGGTCGGTGACCTTCAGGCGGCTGTCGATGGCGCCGCTGCGGATCGCTTCGATCCAGGCTTCGGCGTTCTGGTGCCAGCTTTGGAGGAGGGTGGACTCGGGGGAGGGCATGGCGTTTTCGCACCTTGAAAGCACCGGTGTAGAGATTTTAGGGGGAATTGGATGTTTTGAGCAGCCATCCAAGAATCTATCGTGCGTGAACCCAAGTGCTGACGGATGACGCTATCACTGCTCAGTCGTTGCCTTCAACTTCCACGCGAGATCTCACATGAACACCTCAACGCCGATGGCAAAAAAAAGTAAAACTGCACTCGCTGTCAGCGTATTGATCGTGCTGGGAGTGGGCACTTATCAAATACAGGCGCCTGTCGCCGCTCCAGCGGCACAACCTGCGAGCATAGCGACACCGGTGAGCGTTGCGCAGGTGATAGAAAAACCGATTGTCGAGTGGAGTGACTACTCTGGCCGAATCGAAGCGATTGAACATGTCCAGATTCGTCCACGAGTCAACGGCACCATTGATGCCGTGCATTTCCAGGAAGGGCAGGTGGTCAACAAAGGGGCTCCTCTGTTCACCATTGATCCTCGCCCTTATGAGGCTGCTCTGGCCAAAGCGCAAGCGACACGCGAAAGCGCCAGGGCGCGCCTGTCTCTGGCGAAAACCGAGCTGGGGCGCTCAAGCAAATTGATCGTCCAGCGGGCCATTTCCCAGCGCGAGCTGGATCAACGTGCAAATGACGTGCTGGAGGCGCAAGCCGCCCTGAGCGCGGCGCAGGCCGATGTACTGAGCGCCCGACTGAACCTGCAGTATTCGACGATCACGGCGCCGGTAACGGGCCGGGTTTCCCGCGCCGAACTCACGGTCGGCAACCTGGTGGGTACCGGTCCGGAGGCTCCCGTCCTCACCAGCATTGTTTCCGTGTCTCCGGTCTATGTGAACTTCGAGCTCGATGAAGCCAGCTACATCCGCTTTGTTCGCAATGGCGCAAAGGGCAGCACCGGGGTCAACAATTTACCCGTATTCATGGGGTTGGCGAATGAGGCGGATTACCCCTACAGCGGGCGTATCAAGTCCCTGGATAACCAGCTGGATCGTCAGTCCGGAACGCTAAGGGTGCGTGCGGTGTTCGAAAACACCAATGGCGAACTCACCCCCGGAATGTATGCCCGGGTGCGTACCGGTGATTCCGCGCCGCGGGCCACGACGTTGATACGCGATCAAGCGGTAGGCACAGACCAATCCAAAAAGTACGTGTTTGTCGTCACCCCGGAAAACAGGGTGGCCTACCGAGAAGTGTCTCTTGGCCCGGTGATCGATGGCTGGCGTGTTGTGCGTTCGGGCCTTTCCAAAGGCGAGCGCATCGTTGTCGAAGGCCTGCAGAAAATCCGTCCAGACGACCTGGTCGATCCGCAGCCGGTTGTCGATTCAGTCGCCATCGGCATCCAGAACACTTCGGGACGGTCTTGATCGTCGGTCAGTAAGGAGCAGCTTTCATGAACATCTCGCGCTTTTTCATTGATCGACCGATATTCGCCGGCGTGCTTTCAGCGATCATCTTCATTGCCGGTCTGATTGCCATTTTCAACCTGCCCATATCCGAGTACCCGGATGTCGCGCCACCCTCGGTCGTGGTGAAAGCTCAATACCCTGGTGCGCACCCTCAGACCATCGCCGAGACGGTTGCAACGCCCATGGAGGAGCAGATCAACGGTGTGGAAGGGATGCTGTACATGAATTCCCAGGCCACGCCGGATGGTCAGCTGACCCTGACGGTGACCTTCAAGCTCGGCACCAATCCCGACCTTGCGCAGCAAATGGTACAGAACCGGGTAAACCAGGCATTGCCGCGCTTGCCCGAAGCAGTGCAGCGCCTTGGCGTCACCACGCTTAAAAGCTCGCCTGACCTCACGATGGTCGTGCACTTGCGTTCACCTAACGAACGCTATGACATGCAGTACCTTCGCAACTATTCCCTGATCAACATCAAGGACCAGCTCGCGCGTCTTCCAGGTGTCGGCCAGGTTCAAGTGGCGGGCTCGGGCGATTACGCGATGCGTATCTGGCTCGACCCGCGCAAGTTGGCGGCTCGAAACCTGGCCGCCGGTGACGTGGTGCAGGCGCTGCGTGAGCAGAATGTCAACGCAGCAGCCGGCGTGATCGGTGCATCACCTTCTGCGCCTGGCGTCGACTATCAGATTTCGGTGAACGCTCGTGGCCGTTTAACAACAGAAGACGAATTCCGCGACGTGATTGTCCGTACCTCGGCGGACGGCCGCGTCACTCGTTTGCGTGATGTTGCCCGGGTAGAACTGGCAGCCGGCGAATACGCGTTGCGCACGTTGGTGGACAACAAGCAGGCTAACGCCATCCTCATTTACCAGCTGCCGGGTTCCAACGCATTGCAGATTTCCGACAATGTGCGCAAGACCATGGCCGAGTTGAAAAAGGACATGCCCGAAGGCGTGGACTATCAGGTGATCTACGACCCGACGCAATTCGTCCGCTCTTCGATCGATGCGGTCATTCATACGCTGCTTGAAGCCATCGTGCTGGTCGTCCTGGTCGTCATCATTTTCCTGCAGACATGGCGGGCTTCGATCATTCCGCTGCTGGCCGTACCGGTATCGGTGGTGGGGACTTTCGCCATCATGTTGATGATGGGTTTTTCGATCAACGCGTTGAGCCTGTTCGGACTGGTGTTGGCCATCGGGGTCGTGGTCGACGATGCAATCGTAGTGGTCGAAAACGTCGAACGTAATATCGCGCTCGGTCTGTCGGCCCGTGAAGCGACCTACCAGGCGATGCGCGAAGTATCGGGGCCGATCGTTGCGATCGCGCTGACCCTGTGTGCGGTTTTCGTGCCGTTGGCGTTCGTCAGTGGGCTCAGCGGGCAGTTCTTCAAGCAGTTCGCCTTGACCATTGCCATTTCCACCGTGATCTCCGCGTTCAACTCCTTGACCTTGTCGCCGGCCTTGGCAGCCATGCTGCTCAAGGGGCACGACGCGCCAAAGGACGCATTTCAAAAAGCATTCGATAAAGTCTTCGGTGGCTTCTTCAAACACTTCAACCGGCTGTTCGGCCGCGCCTCCGATAACTACGGGACAAGCGTCTCCAGGGTACTCAAGCGCAAGTCACTGGCGTTGCTGGTTTACGGCGTGTTGGTCGTCGCGGCTGTGTTGATTTTCAACAAGGTGCCGGCAGGGTTTGTCCCGCCACAAGACAAGCAATACCTGGTGGGCTTTGTTCAACTGCCCGACGCCGCCTCCCTGGATCGTACTGAAGCCGTATTGCGCGATATGACCAGCACTGCACTGGCTGTGCCGGGCGTGGAGGCGGTTACCGGTTATGCCGGCTGGTCCATCAACGGTTTCGTCAGCAGCCCTAATTCCGGTGTTGCGTTCTTCGTGCTCAAGGATTTTGCCGAGCGTAAAGGACCCGGTATGACGGGCAATGAAATTGCTGCACAGCTCAATGCCAAATTCGGCGAGATCAAGGGCGCCTACACCGCAGTATTCCCGCCACCACCTGTGTCTGGCATGGGTAACGTAGGCGGCTTCAAGTTGCAGTTGCAGGATCGGGCGGCGCTCGGCACGCCGGCATTGAATAATGCGCTGCAGGCGTTCATGGCCAAGGCCAGACAGGCACCTGAACTTGCCGGCATGTTCTCCAGCTTCCAGATGAACGTGCCGCAACTGTACGCCGATGTCGACCGTACGCGTGCACAGCAATTGGGTGTTTCAATCCCGTCGGTATTCGAAACCCTGCAAATCTACCTGGGCTCGATTTACGTCAATGACTTCAACAAGTTCGGCCGTACCTTCCAGGTCAAGGTACAGGCTGACGCGGAGTTCCGGGGGCACGCGGAAGATATCGGATTGCTCAAGGCCCGTAACGATAAAGGCGACATGGTCCCGCTGGCGTCAGTGTTGAAAATGACCCAGACCTACGGTCCGGACCAGGCCATGCGCTACAACGGCTTCCCGTCGGCAGACGTCAGCGGCGGTCCGGCCCCGGGCTACAGCAGCGGCCAGGCACTGGAAGCCATCGAGCGCATCGCCGCAGAGACATTGCCCCGTGGCATAGGCTACGAATGGACCGAACTGACCTATCAGAACAAGATCGCGGGCAACACGCTGTTCATCATCTTGCCGCTGTCGATGCTGCTGGTGTTCTTCGTGCTCGCCGCGCAGTACGAAAGCCTGACCTTGCCCGTCGCTGTACTGCTGATTGTTCCAATGGGCATCCTTTCGGCAATTGCAGGGGTTTGGCTGACCGGAGGAGACAACAACCTGTTCACCCAGATCAGCTTTGTGGTGCTTGTGGGGTTAGCCTGCAAAAACGCGATTCTGATCGTCGAGTTCGCTCACGAACTGGAGCACCAGGGCCGCTCGATTCGCCAGGCTGCCATTGAAGCGGCACGCCTTCGCCTGCGGCCGATTTTGATGACTTCCATCGCCTTTATCGCCGGCGTAGTGCCACTGATCACCTCCAGTGGTGCCGGTGCGGAAATGCGGCAAGCCATGGGTATCGCGGTGTTTACCGGGATGATCGGGGTAACGCTCTTCGGTCTGTTCCTGACCCCTGTGTTCTATGTGCTGCTGCGTCAGTTGTCAGTGCGTTTCACGCGCCCGACCAAAGAGTCGCCCAGCCTCACTGCACACAACGCTGCCCCTCATCCCGTCACCGAGGAAGCTTGAGCCATGAACATCGGGCAAACGCCTGTTGAACATCAGGTAATAATGATGAAATGGCTTCAAACCCGAAGCCGCAATCGGCTTTACGAACAACAATAATCCGGGGGAGTGCGTCCATGAAGTTGCTGCACGTTGATGCCAGTCCAAAAAGCGGGCGCTCGAATTCGCGAGCGCTGGCCCGCCACTTCGTGGAGTGTTTACGCGCGCAGAATGTAAAGCTCGACATCGATTACCTGGACCTGATGGAGCATCCTCCTGCCCATATCGACGAATCATTCACGATCGCCGCGTACACACCCACGGAGCAACGTACTGCCGCGATGGAACAGGCGCTGGCGCCATCCACGGCGTTGTGCAAACGCGTCCTGGAGGCTGATGCGCTTCTGTTTGCCATGCCGATGCATAACTTCTCTTACCCGTCGGTTTTCAAAGCCTTTATAGACAACATCATTCGCGCGGAACTGACCTACGTAGTCGATGGCTCAGGTCAGTACATCGGCCAGCTGGTGAAGCACAAAGCGCTGTTCATCACCACCCGCGGCACAGACATGCGCGCGGGCATGCCACTTTCGCATCTGGATGCACTGACGCCGTCCCTCAAGGCCGCATTTGGATTCATAGGCGTCCAAGACCTGGCGTTCGTCAATGCACAACCTACCCAATTTGCAGCCAAGGAGGAGCGGGAAGAAGCCTTGGAGAGGGCACGTATTCAGTTGGCGGAAGTTGCAAAAAAGTGGGCGGCAGAATAGTCAATCTCGCTCACGCATCTAATTGAACGCGATACGTTTGCGAATCACAGGAAAATACAGGGATGCCAACATTGGCCAATGCAGAGCCATCAACTTAATCGCTTTTATCGGATGAGCCAACGCCTCTCGCACCTGCGGGCTTTCAGGCTTTCCAAAGAGACACCAATAACAAAAGTGTTCGCAATTATTGGTAAGCAGTCGATAGCGGGACTCTCCTACACGGGAAAGCGCTCGTTCTAAAACCACCTCAGGTTTGAAACAGGCTTGACTGTGCCTTCTGACACGCACCTGTCTTCCGTTGGCGAAACGGCTCAAATGGATAATTTCAATTGGACCCGTTTCAAAGCCTCCACACATGCCGGCGTAGTGGATCACTTGCTGTTCACCAAGATAAATCCCATGGTGAACGTAACCATTGCGGCAGGTAATCAAGTGACTGCCGGGTGAAACACTGATTAACGAAGACCAATCAAGATCATTCCAAAGTGGATTGGGATAACGTCCAGGATAGAAACCAATGAAAGTTTTCATGGAAGGGCGCGCTCTTGTGAGGTCTACATCGCTAAAAGCATAAAGCGCGCCACCAAACACCCCATGAAATAGGGATTCCAAGGCGGGTAATCAGATATTTGATTGACTAAAAAATCAAAGATGCGTCTGCCAAATGATCAAATGATCAATCGACCCGGCGGGGTGAAAACCCACGCCGTCATAATGAAAGCCATTGATCTGGCGCTGGCTCGGTAAATCTCTAATGAAACATTACAGATTCAAGGAGGGGTGAGTGGTGGAGCAGGGGGCTGCATAGTCGAAACAACGGATCCCGAGACCCGTTTAAATTTAAATCTACTAAATGGATGTTTAGTGTAGTTATAAGTAATAATTATTAAAAAGCCGATAAATCAGCGATCAGGGTATTAAAAAGCGTACGAATCCCACCACGAACGACTGGATCGTCTGTTCAGCTCAAAACGCAATCCCACTGACGTTATCAACGATTATCAAGGTCGTGTAGCTCCCGCATCGATTCTTCATCCTCAGGGTTCAGCTTTTGAGTGACAAGCGTCTCCCGTAATTCTGGTGTTGTCATCATGGATCCTGGCGTTGCTGCACATCCGGTCCGTACCGGGGAATAAGAGCGTCCAAAGGAAAATCATTCTGCGTGGAGCATCAGCAATAGAAAACACTCCACGCAGAATCCAGCCGCGCAATCTGCACGACGCGCAGACTTCCATGAAGAGCGCTACAGGTTCACGATCCAGCCTTGGCATTGAAGGAAATGAGCGAACAAGATAAGGCTGAGATTGAGCGCATCGTTCATAGAGCTTGGCGTTGTCAGGGTCTGGATTTCATCACAGCAGCAAACGAGCGCGACTGAGGTGATGCAGGTTTGAAATCTGCCCTGACAGAGCCTCACGTTGAATATGTTTAAGTACGTGTAATGTATATTATGTTAAATCATATGTTATGTCAGATGTGTTCATGAGCGTGTTAAATCGCTGATTCGACAATCCCGCTTCTAACGTCCACTCTCTTAACGGGCCATGTGCTTCGTATTGATGCCTATCCGCTCATCATGAGCAACCCGCGTTACCCCGAAGAGTTCAAGATCCAAGCGGTCAACCGAGTGGCCGAAAAGCAGTTTCCCGTGGCAGACGTTGCGGCACGCCTTGGCAAGGTTTGAAGCTGATGTTTACGACGCTGATGCGACAAGTCTGGCCGGACAGGTGCTGTTCTGGCGAAGTTCGGTACCACCGGCCACCACCTTCACGCGGATGGTGAACACCCTCTCCAGTCCCCCCAAATGGTTCCAATCAGCGACCTACCGATACAGCAGGCCCATGCCTTCGATAGCTTGCAATGGGGCTCTAAGCTACATTTGGTTGAATGTTGCAAACTGCTGATACAGCTCATCGAAAGTAACTATATTTACATGCGAAGCGACAGCTTGCCGCTGAACTTCAAACGCCTTTAGCTTATCTGGATTGGCTTCCAAGCTATCGATATTTCCGGCAATCAAGAAGCAACGTGGAGAGAACACTTCAAAGGGTACAGGGGCGCGATGTTGTTTTTGAAAGTAATTTTTCATCAGTTCACTTCGCTGAATCAACACTTGCGATATTGCCCCTGAAACATCTTTGGATAGAGGATAGGTTCCTCGATATTTTGAGCCCAGTAGCTTAGTATCCGGAGCCTTGATTTCCACCAGACTGACGTTGTTTGTTTTATTAAGAAACGCGAAATCAGCCCTTAGCCCTCCAGCCCCAGATGTATCTGTACCCGCAATATGGAACTCGCTTTGCAGTAAAACAGCATGCCCACCAAGAAGGCGCTCCAAGACACCCTTTCGGTTTTCGAATTCCTTTTGCCAAAACCCCTCGTCGCCCTTTTTCGAATCTCGATTGGTTGCCCAGACGTCAAGTGCCAGAGCGATGTCGGAAGCGTAAATACCTCGCTCAAGCAGTGGCAGAACGTCGTCTGTCACTACGACGTTGTTGAAGTCCTCTATCGCCTCCACGACCTGGCCAACAAGGCCTAGGGCTGACAGATCTGGCTCTTCATCGTCAACATAGTCAATCAAATCGCTGAGACTTTTTCGAGCGCGGTTGGTAGCTGTTATAAAATTCCGAAAAACCGGGTCAGAACTGCATTTTTTTGAGACTGCCTTATCAGACACGTGGTCTCCGAAAACCTCGCGCACCTTCTGCTCAACTTTATCTTCAAGCAAGCAGAGCAAATATTCAGCAGTCTCTTTGGGATCTTCGGAAAAGCCTGGATGACTCAGTTTTAAGCTTAGTGCTGTTGCTAACTTTTCCACATCCTGAGGCTTTGCTTGTCGCAAATCCTCTGACAAAAACAAAGAATCCACAAAATCAGAAATTTTAAAATTTTTCTTCCCCATGTGATCAGCACATCCACTGTCCATCAGTTTCAATACCATGGCAGACTGAAATCACTCCCGCCATGCTGGTCTGGGCGAATGTTGCCTCATCTATAGCCTGGATTCGAACTTTTTGTGAACCATTGGAAATCAGACTAAACGTGAAGATATCCATCACGCTCCAGAAGACTTTAAGTATTCACCATTATCCTCGTCCAAAAAGTTAAAATTAATTAAATAATTATAAATGGCGATCCTCACGTGCCGCTCGATTTCGACATATATCTGACGGTGTTGAATCATTGAGAATTCCGAAAGCAAAATGTCCATTTCCAGCAGCGCACCGGTGTGAGCTATCTTGCTTCGCCTATCATAATATTTATTCAATATGCTATTCGCATCATCGCCTGCAATGTCAGAGTGAGTTAGCATGAAGGCTTTAAACCTTTTTGCCAGAGAGAATTTTTTGGTGCCGCAAGATGTGCAGTTTTCGAAGATTTCTCCCTTTCTACTCGACTCATAATCTACAAGATTTTCAATTGCAGAAATCAGACCGACAATTGCCATGCTCGTGGATTCACGCATTACTTTTCGCATATCTTGATGCAAAAAAAGTGATATGTTGTAGCGTTTTCTCGCCTCCAGAGACAACTTAAAATAATTCTCGAAGTAGGTATCAGCACTGCTATCGATCATTAATGAGTCAGTATTACTGTTTTGTCTGGCCGCCACGCGCCCGACACATTTTCGCATCGGATAAAGCGTGGTTACATCGGTAAAGCTCTCAATTTCAGGTTGAGGTGATGGGAGGATTTGCTTGTCGCGATCGAAGTCCAGCTCACAGAAATAATTAGTAGAGATGTATATTAGTGATATCAGCTCTCTTAAGTGATCCAAGTGGGCGCGACTTTCGAAAATATCCTCATTCAGTTTACTCAGCTTTGGATTTCCCGCGCGAATTTTATGGGCATCGGAAAACTCCAGATCATAATAACTTTTCAGAAAGCCACCGATTTTCTGGCTTGGCACTATCTGAAATATATCTTTAAATTTATAATAACCAGAAACCATAGGGCCAGATCGCACGGTGCTTCTATATATTTTTGCCATTATGTTCGGTACTGCCTAGCCACTTAAGATGAGTGTTGATTCGCGTTCTTTTTGAGCTCAATGGCTCCGTTTTTCCCTGAGCCTGTGAGGTACCACCGCTTTTGGCCTCTAGCATTTACACCGCGTCTAACAAAGCTCATTTCCTGCAGTGTCGATAAAGCCTTATTTACGAATTCGAGTTCAAGCTTCAACTCTTGAGCTAACCCCGTCGCCGATCGCATTGTGTATGGGCCGTCGAGCAGATGGGTTAGCACTGACTTTGTAGTTGGGTCCAGTTCATTGAAAATCTTTTGATCTTCCGAGCTAAGCGGTCCTGCTTCTGGCTCCATTGCGCTCTCGGTCGCGTCCAAAGCCGATGTAGCTTTAGTTTGTGCATCTTCGGCTTTCTTCTTTACTTCTTTAAGCTCTTTGATGACATTGGCACTCATCAGTCGAATGAACTTCTGTGCCGATATCGACGCTATCAGGCAGAAGCCGATCAGGATGAGGTACTTTAGGGCGTCGAGCTCGGGGTTGCTTATAATCTCTTGAAGCAATGTGCTAGAGATAGTATTTAAAAATAGAGGAACCATAAGCGCAGCACAGACGCCCAGCAGTATATTTTTGGCTACATCCAGCCCCCAACTTCCGCCGTACAGTAGATGGCCCGCGAAACCTCCCACTGCGCCAGTCAAAACGAGCGTTGCTAAAATCACTATAAGCATTCACATTTCCCACGAATCGAATTCAGATGCCTACGGGTGGCCAAAAAAGCCGAGATTAACCCTCAGAGCATCAAAATGCCATCATCATCTTTCAGATGAGCTCGCGATGATAGGTGGATCCGCTTGCGAATGGCGGCAGGAGCACCGCTTTTTCGCGTTTCAGCGAATTCATCCTGTTCACAACTTTTAACAACCCTGCGTCTCAATACTCACATCTCTTAACGAGCATGTTCTGCGAAATCTCGTGACTATTGTCCTCAAGCACAGCGAGTGATCGCCAGATGAGCACCGTAGATACCCCAGCCTACAACTATAAGGTCGTCCGCCAATTCGTCGTGGCGACCATTGTCTGGGGCGTCGTGGGAATGGCGATGGGCGTGTGGATCGCCTCGCAGCTGGTATGGCCCGAGATGAACCTCGACCTGCCATGGACCAGTTTCGGCCGCTTGCGCCCGCTGCACACCAGCCTGGTGATTTTCGGCTTTGCCGGCAGCGCGCAATTCGCCGCCAGTTACTACGCGGTGCAGCGTACCTGTCTGGTGCGGCTGTTCTCGGACAAACTCGCCGCCTTCACGTTCTGGGGCTGGCAGTCGGTGATCGTGGTGATGCTGATCAGCCTGCCGCTGGGCTACACCACCACCAAGGAATACGCCGAGATCGAATTCTCCGGCGCGGTGTGGTTGACCGTGGTCTGGGTCGCCTACGCCATCGTGTTCTTCACCACCGTGGTGCAGCGCAAGACCAAACACATCTACGTCGGCAACTGGTTCTTCGGCGCGTTCATCGTCGTCATCGCCATGT
>NZ_JBSVWS010000109.1:0-20417 GCF_054071155.1 Pseudomonas sp. SDO5532_S415
ACATCGATGGTGGCTGACACACCGCATTCGCGAGCAGGCTCGCTCCCACATTTGATCCTCATTGATCACAAAATATGCTCGCCCATAAAAAAAGCGCTGCCATCCCGGCAGCGCTTTTGTTTTATCAATCCGTTGTTTTTCTTCTTATCCTTCCATCACATCCCACAACGCATCCAGTTCCGCTTCGCTGAATAAACCAGCGGGGTAGCGCTCGATCATCGTCCGGCGCGGATCAGTCTCGCTGATCGGACGCGTTCCATTGGACTTGAACCAGTGCGCCAGGATCTGGAGCGATTCGCCATTGACTGCCAGGGGATGCAACGCCCGCTCGTTCACCACATTCACTTCGGCGTTCATTTCAGCGCTCTCTCCTGGTTTGTGAGCGGCTAACTTATCCAAGGTTTATGACAGAACATCGCAGTTCTCCCCCTCCCCGAGTTGCCTCATGAGAGATACAAGAGCTATGCCAATGTGTCTGGAGTGTCGATAAGCGGATGAAAAAAAGCCCGCAATCCTGAAAGGCCGCGGGCTCTGTGCGAGGTCACGAGCGAAAACGTTTGCGTGAATGATTTGGCAATCAACTCAAGCTGTTACGAGGTCACTCACTCCTTGTGCGGCGCAGGCTGCTGTTGGGTAAGGCAGTGAATGTTACCGCCACCCAGTAACAGTTCGCGGCCAGGTACCATCACCACTTCGTGCTGCGGGAACAGCGTCTGCAGGATTTCCTTGGCGGGACCATCCAGTGGGTCATCGAAACTCGGCGCGATGATGCCGCCGTTGACGATCAGGAAGTTCACGTAGGAACCGGCCAGACGCACCGATGGATTTCGTTCCTGGGTGCCATCCACGGGGTCGACACCCGCGCATTCTTCTTCGGTCGCGTACAGCGGCCCCGGAATCGGCATCTTGTGCACCGTGAACGGGCGACCCTTGGCATCCGTGCTGCTTTGCAGCACCTTCATGGCCGCCTGGCAACGCGGGTAGTTCGGGTCCTGCGGGTCGTCGGTCCACGCCAGCAGCACTTCACCCGGACGCACGTAGCAGCAGAAGTTATCCACATGGCCGTCGGTTTCGTCGTTGAACAAACCGTCCGGCAGCCAGATGATCTTATCCACAGCCAGATTGTCTTTGAGCACCGCTTCGATTTCCGCGCGGTTCAGGTGCGGATTGCGATTGCGGTTGAGCAGGCATTCTTCGGTGGTGATCAGCGTCCCTTCGCCATCGACGTGGATCGAGCCGCCTTCGAGCACGAAGCCCTCGGTGCGGTAGCGCGGGCTGCGCTCGATCTCGAGGATTTTGCCGCCCACCTGCGAATCACGGTTCCACGGTGAATACAGGCCACCGTCGAAACCGCCCCAGGAATTGAAATCCCAGTTCACGCCACGGACTTCGCCGCTGTTATTGATGACGAACGTCGGGCCGGTATCCCGGACCCAGGCGTCGTCGCTGGACATCTCGACCACGCGGATATTCGGCACGTCGAGACGGGCACGGGCGTTTTCGTATTGGCCCGCGGAGACCGCCACGGTGACCGGTTCGAAACGCGCAATGGCCTTGGCCACTGCCACGTGAGCGGCTTGCGCCGGTTTGCCGCCCAGGCGCCAGTTGTCCGGACGTTCGGGCCAGATCATCCAGGTCTGGGTCTGGGGTGCCCACTCGGCCGGCATGTAGAAGCCGTCTGCGCGAGGGGTGCTTTTCAAAGTGGTCATGTCGATCAGGACTCCAGGGTTCCGTCGAGGGTTTTCAGCGCGCCGTACAAGTTCGGACGACGGTCACGGAACGAGCCCCACGCGCTACGGATGTGTTCCAGTTGGTCGAGGTCGAAGGTGTGAACCAGAATGCCTTCTTCGGTTTCATTGAGTTCCTGCACCTTCTCGCCGAACTGGTTGGCGATGAACGACGAACCATAAAAGGTAATGTCGTAGCCGTCTTGTTCTTCATTGCCGATGCGGTTACTGGCGATCAGCGGCATCAGGTTAGCGCCGGCGTGGCCCTGTTGCACGCGTTGCCAGTGATCGCGGGACGAAATGGTCTTGTCGTGGGGCTCGCTGCCGATGGCGGTCGGGTAGAACAGGATTTCCGCGCCCTGCAGCGCCATGCTGCGCGCCGCCTCCGGAAACCACTGGTCCCAGCAGATGCCCACGCCGATTTTCGCGTAGCGGGTGTTCCAGACCTTGAAGCCGGTATCGCCTGGGTTGAAGTAATACTTTTCGTGGTAGCCAGGGCCGTCCGGGATGTGGCTTTTCCGATAAATCCCGAGGTTGCTGCCGTCGGCGTCGATGATCGCGATGCTGTTGAAACGCGCACGGCCCGCCAGTTCGTAGAAGCTGATCGGCAGCACCACTTGCAGTTCCTTGGCGACTTTCTGGAAGTGCTTGATGGCAACGTTGTCTTCCACGGTCGTAGCCAGTTGCAGGTAATCCGGATTCGGCTTCTGGCAGAAGTACGGCGCCTCGAACAGTTCCTGGATCAGGATGATCTGCGCGCCGTTGGAAGCGGCTTCACGGACCAGTCTTTCAGCGACCTCGATGTTGCCTTCAAGGTCCCAGGAACAGGCCATCTGGGTGGCGGCAACGGTAACGATACGACTCATGAATCATCTCCGGGCAAGTGCTTGACGGTCGGGCATGGCTTATCCGCGCCCTGGCAGTGGCGACTTTATAACCGATAAAAATCGGCTTTTGAAGCTATTAAACTGCCATTTGTCATAAATTTCGCACTTAAACCCGATAACAATCGAATTAATATCGCAAAACAAATGTGGGAGCGAGCCTGCTCGCGACAGCGTCGTACCAGCCAACCTCAATACCGACTGAACGATCGCCTTCGCGAGCAGGCTCGCTCCCACAAGGGGTAAATGTTTACAGGTCTTCGGCGAGCACCTTCGAGAGCATGTCCACAAAGAAATCCACGCTCCGACGCGATGTCACCATCGGCGGCTTGATCTTGAGCACGTTCAGGTAATCACCCGTCGGTTGCATGAAGATGCCCAGGTCGCGCAAGCGATTGCACAGTTCTGTGGTTTCCTCGGTCGCCGGTTCCAATGTTTCGCGATTGCGGATCAGCTCCACGCCCAGATAAAACCCGGAACCATGCACCGCGCCCACCAGCGGATGAATATCGATCAGCGCTTCGAGTCGCTCCTTGAAATACCCGCCCACGTCCTGGGCGTTTTCCCACAGTTTTTCTTCTTCCATCACATCCAGTACTGCCATGCCGATCTGGCAACTGACCGGACTGCCGCCCGCCGAGGAGAAGAAATAGCCCTCGGCCTCCAGTGCTTCGGCGATTTCCCGACGGGTGATCACCGCGCCCAGTGGCTGGCCGTTGCCCATGCCCTTGGCCATGGTGATGATGTCCGGCACCACGCCTTGCTCTTCGAAGCCCCAGAAGAAATGGCCCATGCGTCCGTAGCCCACCTGTACTTCGTCGGCAATGCATACACCGCCCTGGGCGCGGACCCTTTCGTAAACCTGTTTCAGATAACCCGGTGGCAGCGAGATACCACCGGCATTGCCGTACACCGGCTCGCAGATGAAACCGGCCAGTTGGCGTTTCTGCTCGGCGATTTTCGCCAGGTTGTGTTCGACGCTGCGCACGTAGTCCGGCGCGCTGTCCGGCCCACGGAATTCACCGCGATAGGTGTTCGGTGCAGTGACCGGATGCACCCAGTCCGGGCGGCTTTCCAACGCCTTGGGGTTGTCGGCAATCGAGGTCGACACCGCATCCGCGCCCACGGTCCAGCCGTGATAGGCCTCCAGCACGCTGACAATGTCGCGGCCGCCGCTGTAGGCCCAGGCCAGACGGATCGCCAGGTCATTGGCCTCACTGCCGCTGTTGACCAGGAACACGCGATCCATGGAGTCCGGCGCCAGCTTCAGCAAGCGCTCGGAAAACTCAGCCACGGCGGCGTAATTGAACCGCGAGTTGGTGTTGAGTAGCGACCATTGGCGGCTGGCGACCGCGGCCATGCGCGGATGACCGTGGCCGAGCACCGCGACGTTGTTGAGCATGTCGAGGTACGAGCGGCCCTGCATGTCGATCAGGTGGTTGCGCCAGCCACGCTCGATTCGCGGCGGATCGACGTAATAGTGTTTTTGCGTACGGGCGAAACTGGCATCACGACGGGCCAGCAAGGTTTGCGCATCGAGTTCTTCTTCGGCATCGCAAGCCAGCCCCAGCAGCGCCGCCGGTGACGGGCACAACGTTTGCCAGGCCGGCGCGCGGGTCGGTGTGCAGAACAAGGGCGCCGTGAACGACGCACCACGGCACAGTTGCACGAGCAGGGGTCCACTGACGGCCCCCAACACCTGACCTTTGACTAACGCGGCGCCTGCATTCAGTGACGGTGTCACGCCCCACAGACGCACGCTCAATTGCGGGCCATCCAGTTGCAGCACACCCGGCAACGGCTGGTGCACCACCCCGGCGAACGGCGCCTCGACCGCCGTGCCATGGGGCACGCGCAACTCGACGTGCAACGGACAAGTGTCCGGCTCGTTGGCGTCATCCGGCCGGGTGCGGGACAGACGGTATTGGCCGTAACGGCTGGCCGCCAGGCCGTGGGCCACGGCCGCTTCGTCCAGCAGGCGTTGATCGACACCCTCCTGCTCCCAGTTACCAGCCTCGAAATGCGGGCTGAGTACACCCAGGTCGATCAAGGCAAACTCACGTCCCACCAGGCTCGGCAGCAGCGGTGCAAAACCGTCACCGGCTATGCCTGGCAGATTCTGCCCGACAGCGGTCAGGATCGCGGCCTCCATCAGCGCCAACGGCACCGAGGTCGCCACGCGGAAAATTTCCCATTCGTGAGTCAGGTTGTCGCGACTGTAGGCGTTACCCGGATCGATGCTGACCTGCTGCTCACCGCTGAGCACCAACACCGCTGCACGAGCGACGATCAGCGGCCACAGCGCCAGCAGCTCTTCATGCTGCAAGGGATTGACCGCGTGATAGGCCTGTACCGCCGGCAGAATGCAGAACGGGTCGCCATCGGCGTGGTGCAGCAATGCCGCGCAGGTGACCGACAGATCGGTGATGCGCCAGGTACGGATCAGATCCCCGAAATCGATCACGCCCTGCAATTGCCATTGGCGCGCTGAGTCGCGCTGCCACACGACGTTGTCGTCAGTGATGTCCATGTGAATGGCCTGGATCGGCAACTTGTCCACCAAGGGCTGCAAGTGACGCTCGGCTTGCTCCGCCGCTTCGGCGATCAATCGACGTTGAGCGTCATCCTGGATGACTGGCAACAAATGCGCGATCAGTGCCTGGGCATGGCGCGCGTCCCACTGCAGGGTGCGCACCAGCCCCGGATGGTCGAATTGCGCCAACGCCAGGTCCATCTCGCCGCACAGGCGACCGAAACCCGCCACCACCGTGCGGTTGAAATGATCGAGGTGCGTCAGGGACTGGCCTTCGATGTAATCCAGCAGACGTACATGCACCGCTTGGCCACTGACGTCCAGAGACAACAGGTCCGCACCGTTTTTTGCCGGGATCACTCGCGGCACATGTACGTCAGGGTGTCCGCCCAAATGCTTGAGCCCGGCATGTTGAGCCTGCAACTCCAGCGCCGAATAATCGCCCCGGCAGATTTTCAGGACGAAACGCCCCTGATCGCTGTCGACGCGGTAGTTCAAATCCTGCTGACTGCCCAGGGCCTGCAACCTGCCGCCCAGCCCGTAATGCTCCTGCAACAGCTCAAGCGCTTGCTCCGCAGAGACTTGCGGACTGGGCAAACTGGCGCGATGAATCAACGTGGCGAGCGGCATGAAACAGACCTCTTCAAGGAAGGTGTTAAATTTATTAGGCGCCTATATCGCCACTGCGCGGGCCGATACGCAACCCCCCTTTCACCAGCCTGACGAACAACCGTCGGTCATCAACGGCTCGCAGACTGCGCCCGCAAGCCTAGGCATAATGTGCCCATACCCACAGGCGCTCGATGCTCATGACTCCGACCCTCCCCCGCAGACCCCGCTGGCGCAGCCTGGCCTTGCTCGCGCTGTGCCTGGCGCCGTTGTTGTGGCCGCTGGAGCATCTGGCCGAGCGCTACTACCGCAGCGAACTGGCCGGGCAGAACCGCCAGACCCTCGACCTCTACGTCGCCAACCTGCTGGGCACCCTGCACCGTTATGAAGTGCTGCCGCAGATCCTCGGCGATCTGCCGGCCCTGCGCGCCGTTCTTGGTGCGCCGGACGATGGTGTCACCCAGGGCAATGCCAACCGCCTGCTGAAAAACATCAGCTCCCAGACCGGTGCCGAAGTCATGTACCTGATGGACACCACGGGCAAGACCCTGGCGGCCTCCAACTGGGACAAGCACGACAGTTTCGTCGGGCGCAATTTTTCGTTCCGGCCGTACTTCAGCGAAGCCATGGCCGGGCGGCTGGGGCGATTCTTCGGGCTCGGCACTACGTCCGCCAAGCGCGGCTACTTCTTCGCCGCGGCCGTGCGCCAGGGCGAGAAAATCATCGGCGTGCTGGTGGTCAAGGTCGACCTCGACCACACCGAAAGCCTCTGGGGGAAAACCCCGGAACAGCTGTTGCTGACCGATCACAACGGCGTGGTCATCCTCACTTCGCGGCCTGAATGGCGCTTCCGCTCGACCCGTCCGTTGAGTGAAGACGAGCGTAAAGCCATCATCGCGATCCAACCCTATCCAACCCGCGATCCGAAGCCGTTGAATCTCAATCCCGATGCCTGGCTGACCCAGACCCAGGCCATCGCGGAAACCGGCTGGAATGTCAGCATCCTCGCGCCTCGCACCTTGATCGACCGTCCGGTACGCACGGTGGTCGCCGTCGGTGGCGCGACGTTGTTGGTGGTGATGCTGCTGCTCGGCCTGATGATGCAGCGCCGCCGTCATTACCTTGATCGAATAGCCTTCGAAGGCAAAGCCAGGCGTGAACTGGAGGGGCGGGTCGCCGAACGCACCAGCGATCTGGAAGGCCTCAACCGTCGTCTCAAACAGGAAGTGCTGGAGCGCGAGCAAGCCCAGCAAGAACTGGTACGCGCCCAGGATGATCTGGTGCAGGCCGGCAAACTGTCGGCATTGGGAACGATGTCGGCGAGCATCAGCCACGAGCTCAACCAACCGCTGGCCGCCATCCGCAGCTACGCGGAAAACGCCGAAGTGTTGCTCGACCATCAGCGCACCGACGATGCCCGCGGCAATCTCAAGCTGATCAGCGAACTGACCGGGCGCATGGCCTCAATCATTGCGCATCTGCGCGCCTTTGCCCGCCGCGATCGCCACGCCCCGGAAAGCGTCGCCCTGCAACCGGCGCTGGACGACGCCCTGGCCTTGCTGGCCAAGCGCCGGCGCAGCATGGAAGTCGAACTGATCCGGGATTTGCCCGCCGCGACCTTGTGGGTCGAAGCCGGGGAAACCCGCCTGCGCCAAGTGCTCGGCAATCTGCTGGCCAACGCCCTGGACGCCCTGACGGAAAAAGGCCCGCCACGTAAACTCTGGCTGAGTGCCCAATCCAGTGCCGATGGCGTCAACCTGTACATTCGCGACAATGGCCCCGGCTTCTGCATGGAGGCCCTTGGTCGCGCCAGCGAACCTTTCTACACCACCAAGACCCGCACCCAGGGGCTTGGATTGGGACTGGCGATCTGCGAAACCCTGATGCGCGCCTTCGGCGGTGAACTGTTGTTCGCCAACCACAAGGAGGGCGGCGCCCTGATTACCCTGAAACTGCGCGCAGGCGCGCCGGGTGTGAGCCTGCAACCGTCCGAGGACCGAAGTGCATGACCATCGACAATCGAATTCAGGTCGTGTTGATCGACGATGATCCCCACCTGCGCCAGGCCCTGAGCCAGACCCTCGATCTGGCCGGCTTGAAAATTCTGCCGCTGGCCGAGGCCAAGGGCCTGGCCGGGCAACTGGAACGCGACTGGCCGGGGGTGGTGGTCAGCGACATTCGCATGCCCGGCATGGACGGAATCGAACTGCTGACCGAGCTCCACGCTCAGGACCCGGAGTTGCCGGTGTTGCTGATCACCGGTCACGGCGACGTGCCGCTGGCCGTGCAAGCCATGCGCGCCGGGGCTTATGACTTTCTGGAAAAACCCTTCGCCAGCGACGCCCTGCTCGACAGCGTGCGCCGCGCCCTGGCCTTGCGCCGCTTGGTACTGGATAACCGCAGCCTGCGCCTGGCCCTGAGCGATCGCAATGAGCTGAGCACACGTCTGGTCGGGCAATCGCCTTCGATGCTGCGCCTGCGCGAGCAAATCGGCGCCCTGGCGGCGACCAAGGCCGATGTGTTGATCCTGGGTGAAACCGGTGCCGGTAAAGAAGTGGTGGCGCGAGCGCTGCATGATTTGTCGAGCCGCCGAAACGGTCCCTTCGTGGCGATCAACGCCGGGGCGCTGGCCGAATCGGTGGTCGAGAGCGAGTTGTTCGGTCATGAGCCGGGCGCCTTCACCGGTGCGCAGAAGCGGCGCATCGGCAAATTCGAATTCGCCAACGGCGGCACATTGTTCCTCGATGAAATCGAAAGCATGAGCCTGGACGTGCAGGTGAAGTTGCTGCGCCTGCTGCAGGAACGGGTAGTCGAACGCCTGGGCGGCAATCAGCTGATTCCACTGGACATCCGCATCATCGCCGCCACCAAGGAAGACCTGAGGCAGGCCGCCGATCAGGGGCGTTTTCGCGCCGACTTGTATTACCGCCTGAACGTCGCGCCGCTGCGCATTCCACCGCTGCGTGAGCGAGGTGAAGATGCGCTGGTGCTGTTTCAGCATTTTGCCGATGAGGCCAGCAACCGCCACGGCTTGCCGCCCCATGAACTGCAACCGGGCCAACGCGCCCTGCTGCTGCGCCACACCTGGCCCGGTAACGTGCGCGAACTGCAAAACGCCGCCGAACGCTTCGCCCTGGGCCTGGAACTGGCGCTGGACAACAGCGAGTCGCAAGGCGGCGCCGGCACCCTGGTGGAACCGGTCAGCGGTGGCTTGAGCGAGCAAGTGGAAAACTTCGAAAAAACCCTGATCGCCGCCGAATTGGCACGCTCCCATAGCTCCGTGCGCAGCGTTGCCGAAGCCCTCGGCATTCCGCGCAAGACCTTGCATGACAAACTGCGCAAACACGGCCTGAACTTCGCCGACAGCGGAGCCTCCAGCCAGACCGACGAACTCGATTGAGCCACCGTCCAATCATCCACCCCAAACAAGAGGCCGCTGAATGAGCCGCGACAGTCGTCAACTGGAATCCGTCCTCCACCATGACATTCCCCTCACGCGGGACATGGGCCTCAAAGTGCTCGACTGGCACGATCAGCAACTGCGCCTGCATTTGCCGCTGGACGCCAACGTCAACCACAAGAGCACCATGTTCGGCGGCAGCCTGTATTGCGGCGCGGTACTGGCCGGCTGGGGCTGGTTGCATTTGCGTCTGAAAGAAGAAGGGATTACGGACGGGCACATCGTGATTCAGGAAGGGCAGATCAGCTACCCGCTGCCGGTGACGGGCGATGCGCACGCCATTTGCCAGGCGCCTGGCGCGCAGGTGTGGAAAAAATTCCTCGCCACCTACCACCGTTACGGACGGGCGCGACTGGCGCTGCATACGCGGGTGGTGAATGCGGGCAGTGATGAGGATGCGGTGAGGTTTGTCGGGCAGTACGTCCTGCACCGCTAAACATCAGAACCTACACAAAACCTGTGGCGAGGGAGCTTGCTCCCGTTCGGCTGCGAAGCAGTCGCAAATCAGGCAGCCGGATTTAACTGATGTTTCGCAGTGCCTGGATTTGGGGTTGCTTCGCAACCCAGCGGGAGCAAGCTCCCTCGCCACAGAGGTACAGCGAACTCAGGAACGCGCCAGATCCAAAAGTTTTTCGCGCCACGCCGCCTTCGCCGGCAACGCCAGGAAAAACTCATTCAACAGCGACTCCCGCGCCGGATAACAAAACGGCGCGCCGCTCAAATCCAGCACTTCACCGCCCGCTCCTTCCAGCACGCCTTGCGCCGCCGCCGTGTCCCACTGCGAAGTCGGTGCCAGGCGCGGATAACAATCGGCCGCGCCTTCGGCCAACAGGCAAAACTTCAGCGAGCTGCCAATATTGGCCAGTTCCAGCTCACCCAGGCTGGCGCTCAACCCGGCCAACAGGCGTTCCTGCTCCGGGCTGGAATGGCGGCGACTGGCGACCACGGTGAACGCCGCATCCGTCGGCGGCACTTCGCGAACCTGAATCGGCAGCGGCTCGGCGTTCTTGTCGCCGCGCCATGCGCCCAACCCGCTGCCACCCACGTAAAAGCGCCCGTTGGTCGGCATCGACACGACGCCAAACACCACGCGCCCCTGCTCGATCAACGCAATGTTGACCGTGAACTCCTCACTGCCGGAGATGAATTCCTTGGTGCCGTCCAGCGGGTCCACCAGCCACCAGCGCTGCCATCCGGCGCGTACGCTTTGAGGAATGTCGGCATCTTCTTCAGACAACACCGGGATGCTCGGATCCAGCGCGATCAGGCCGGCAACAATCAGGTGATGGGCGGCCAGGTCGGCGGCAGTGACGGGTGATTCGTCAGCCTTGGCGGTCACCGCCGTGCCGACGCGCCAGAACGGCAAAATCGCTTCGCCAGCCTTCAAGGCCAGCTCTACCACCGGAGCCATCAACGGATGGGGAAAATTCATGGCAGGAACACCCCACGCTGGGTCAGCAGATCACGGGCCAGGTACAGTGCCGCCAAGGCGCGGCCCTCGGTAAATTGAGGGTTTTGCGCCAGTGCCGACAACTCCCGCAGGTTGACCTTGCCCAGCCCCATCGGCTCCGGTTCGTCACCTTCAAGACGCTCTTCGTACAAATCGGTGGCCAGCACCACCTGGATTTTCTGGCTCATGTAACCGGGCGATAACGACAGCTCCGTCAAATGCTCAAGCTGCCGCGCGCCAAACCCGGCCTCTTCCTTGAGCTCGCGCTCTGCTGCCGCCAGCACATCTTCGCCGGGCTCGATGAGCCCCTTGGGCAACGACAATTCGTATTCATCGGTTCCGCCGCAATACTCCTCGACCAGCACCGCATGGTCCGCATCGAGCATCGCCACGATCATCACCGCGCCATAACCGGTGCCTTTGCCGACCAATCGCTCGTAAGTGCGCTCCTCACCATTGGAAAAGCGCAGTTTCAGCTCCTCGACGCAGAATAAACGGCTGGTGGCAACGATCTCGCGGGCGAGGATGGTGGGTTTCTGGCGCATGAGCGGCTCCTGAGCGATAGCGGGTTACTATACCCGGCCTATCCTGATTGTTGTCCCCGGATACCTTTTTTATCGCTGGAGAAGTTTTTTATGTCCCCGCTGCCCTGGCACGACATCGACACCGTTCTGCTGGACATGGACGGCACGTTGTTGGACCTGCACTTCGACAACCATTTCTGGCTGGAGCATCTGCCCCAGCGTTACGCCGAACTGCACGGGGTCAGCCGGGCCATGGCCGAGCTTGAGTTGCAACCGTTGTTCGAGCGCCACGCCGGTCAGTTGCAGTGGTATTGCCTGGATTTCTGGAGTGCCGAGCTCAAGCTGTCCGTGCGTGAACTGAAACTGGAAACCGCGCACCTGATTGCCCTGCGCCCGGACGCGGATACTTTTCTGGCGGCGATCAAAAAGGCCGGCAAACGCGTGGTGCTGATCACCAATGCTCACCGTGATTCACTGTCATTGAAGCTGGAAAAAATCGAACTGGCACCGTATTTCGAGCGCTTGATCAGTTCCCACGATTATGGTTTCCCCAAGGAAAACCCGCAGTTCTGGGACGCCTTGAGGGAGGACATCGATTTCGATCCCGCGCGTAGCCTGTTTATCGACGACACCTTGTCGATCCTGCGCAGTGCGCGGGATTTTGGTGTGTCGCACCTGTTGGCCGTGAGCGAGCCGGACAGTCGCCAGGGACCGAGGGACACGGCGGAATTTGCGGCGGTGGAGGATTATCGGGATCTGATTGCCGGGCTTTAGACCGAGTCGCCTAATTCGCGAGCAGGCTCGCTCCCACAATGGATCTGCGTCGTGCACACACTCTGTGCTCGCTACAGATCAAATGTGGGAGCGAGCCTGCTCGCGAAAGCGGTCTTGAAGATTACTCGGGAATCCGCAACACCTGCCCCGGATAGATCTTGTCCGGGTGCTTGAGTTGCGGTTTGTTGGCCTCGAAGATTTTTTGATACTTGTTCGGATCGCCGTAAACGCGCTTGGAAATCGCGCTGAGCGTGTCGCCCTTCTCGACCGTGACAAACTTCGCGGCCGGAGCCACGGCGCCGGTCACCGTGATCTGATCGTCAACACCGCTGACGCCGGCCACGTTGCCCAACGCCAACAGGATTTTTTCCTTCTCCTCCTGGCTGCCCGCTTCACCCGTGGCGATAACCTTATCGCCCTCGACTTTCACCTGAATCCTGGAAGTATCGATCCCCGTCAGCGCGCTCTGCACATGCTTGGTCAACGCTTCACTGTTGGCTTCGGCCTTGTCCGGCGTCAGCGCATCAAGGATTTTTTCACCGGCTTCTTTAAGAAAACTGAACAGGCTCATCGTGTGCTCTCCCTGGGAATTAGTGTCCAGACGCAAAAGCCTAGACCACGGTTGCCAAACACGACTTCAAACCGACCAATGACGCCGCTTCGCGCCAAGCGATAGAATCCGCCCCTGCTCACCCCCCCTGGATCCGCCCTGGAGCGAAGATGGACATCAAGCAACTGAAATTCCTCATCGCTCTCGACGAAACCCGGCACTTCGGCCAGGCGGCCGCGCGCTGTCACATCACCCAGCCGACCCTGTCCATGCGCCTGCGCAGCCTCGAGGAAGAACTCGATCTGCCGCTGGTCAATCGCGGACAACGCTTCGAAGGCTTTACTGCTCCGGGCGAACGGGTGCTGGCCTGGGCGCGCACGGTGCTGGCGGCCTATGACGGTTTGTACGCCGAGGCGGCCGCCTGTCGCGGCAATCTGGTCGGCACCTTGCGCCTGGGCGTGGTGCCGCTGTCGAGCTTCGACCCACTGCCGCTGTTGCAACGCCTGCACGCAGAGCACCCGAACCTGCGCTTTGAATTGTCGGCGCTGAGCTCCGAGCAAATCCTCGAACAATTGGCGAACAATCGCCTGGATCTCGGTGTGTCGTACCTGGAACGCCTTGATGCCGAACACTTTGACTCGCTCACTTTCAGTGAAACCCGCATGGGTCTGCTTTACGATCAACGTTTCTTTACCTTTGGCGAGCGGCCGCTGAGTTGGGAATCGTTGATCGAGCTGCCGCTGGGCATGCTCACCAGCGGCATGCACTTTCGCCAGTCCATCGACCATAATTTCCACAGCCGCGGGCTCACCCCGCAGCCGTTGTTGCAGACCGATGCCGTGCATCAGCTGTTACAGGCTGTGCATGGCGGCTTGTGCTGCGCCGTGATGCCACTGGACGGTGGCCTCGAAGACCTGACTGATCATTTACGCCTGCAGCCGATCGAAAACGCCCAGACTCTTGGCCGCCTGGGGCTGATCATGCGTCGCACCGCTCCTCGTTCGGCGCTGGCAGAAGCCTGTTTCGCGATTTATCAGCAATCGCTGATGGGTGCTTGATCGACGGCATCTATCGGCAGATCAGTAATAGCGATTAGACGCGACAGTTTGCCGCGCCTAGTCTTTAAGCTGATCAGACCCTCGGTGATGCCATGAACCCCAAGCGCCCTTCCTGCCCGGCGCCCGCCCTCGAAACGCCCGCGCCTGCAGCCAGCCAGACATACAGCTACAGCAACATTGAAAACGCCGAATCGGCCAGCACTGCGTTGGCCGAGGAAGTGGCGTTGGCGATTGCCTACAACGGCATCAGCCAGGCCGTCATGCTGGTGACGCCGAGCGATCTTGAAGACTTTGTCGTCGGTTTCAGTTTGGGTAGCGGCATCATCGAAGACGTCAATGAAATCTATGACCTGCAACTCAGCGGCTCGGGGTCGGCGCAGTATGCGCAAGTGACCATCGCCAACCGCGCCTTCTGGAACCTCAAGCTGCAGCGTCGACAAATGGCGGGCACCAGCGGTTGCGGGCTCTGCGGCGTGGAAGCGGTCGAGCAAGCCTTGCCAGATCTCAAGGTATTACCCGGCGCGCCATTGCCGCCCGCCGAATGGCTCGACGGCCTGCGCCAACGCATCGGCGCGTTCCAGCCGCTGGGCCAGTACAGCGGCGCAGTGCACGCGGCGGTGTTCATGAACGACAAGGGTGAGTTGTTGCTCGGCCGTGAAGACATCGGCCGCCACAACGCCCTCGACAAACTGATCGGCGGGCTGATCCGTCGCAACATCCCGCTCACCGGAGGGCTGGCGATTGTCACCAGCCGTTGCAGCCTCGAATTGATCCAGAAAGTTTTGCGCGCCGGCATCCAGACCCTGGTCAGCCTGTCGTCGCCCACGGGCCTTGCCGTGCAGTGGGCCCGTCGCCACAACCTCAACCTCATCCATCTGCCACAAAAGAATGCGCCGCGGGTCTACAGCCCAGCGTTGGAGAATCAAGCGTGAGTCAACACCGTCAAGCCGACCAGACCCCCGTCCCTCGCTACAAGCCCTACAAAGGCCCGGCCGGTGGCTGGGGCGCACTGATCAGCGTCGCCCAAGCCTGGTTGACCAGCGACAACGCACTGAAAAACCTGCGCATGATGCTTAAGACCAACAAGAACGGCGGCTTCGATTGCCCCGGTTGCGCCTGGGGTGATTCGCTGGAAGGCGGCATCGTGGCGTTCTGCGAAAACGGCGCCAAAGCGGTGAACTGGGAAGCGACCAAACGTCGTGTCGATGGCAAATTCTTCGCCAGACACAGCGTCACTTCGCTGCTGGAACAGAGCGACTACTGGCTCGAATACCAGGGCCGCCTGACCGAGCCGTTGAGCTACAACGCCGAAACCGATCGCTACCAGCCCATCAGTTGGGACGATGCGTTTGCCCTGATCGCCAAGCACCTGCGCGGTTTATCGAGCCCGGATCAAGCCGAGTTCTACACCTCGGGTCGCGCCAGCAACGAAGCGGCTTTCCTCTATCAGTTGTTCGTGCGCGCCTACGGCACCAACAACTTCCCCGACTGCTCGAACATGTGCCACGAAGCCAGCGGTGTTGCGTTGTCGCAGAGTGTTGGCGTCGGCAAAGGCACCGTGACCTTCGACGACTTCGAGCACGCCGATGCGATTTTCGTCTGGGGCCAGAACCCGGGCACCAACCACCCCCGGATGCTCGAACCGCTGCGTGAAGCGGTCAAGCGCGGCGCGCAGGTGGTGTGTATCAACCCGCTCAAGGAACGGGGTCTGGAACGTTTCCAGCACCCGCAACATCCGATCGAAATGCTCACCAACGGCGACAAACCAACCAACACCGCGTACTTCCGTCCGGCACTGGGCGGTGACATGGCGGTGCTGCGCGGCATGGCCAAATTTCTGCTGCAGTGGGAGCGCGATGCGCAGAAGGCTGGCACCGAGGCGGTGTTCGATCACGATTTCCTCAACGCACACAGCGTCAACGTCCTGGACTACCTGGCCGCCATTGACGACACCTCGTGGGAGCAGATCATCGAGCAGTCGGGCCTGTCCCTTGTTGAGATCGAGCAAGCAGCGCGCATGTACGCCAAGGGCAAGAACGTCATCATGTGCTGGGCCATGGGCATCACCCAGCATCGCCACTCGGTGGCGACCATCCAGGAAATCGCCAACCTGCAGCTGCTGCGCGGCAACATCGGTCGACCAGGCGCTGGCCTGTGCCCGGTGCGTGGCCACAGTAACGTGCAGGGTGACCGGACCATGGGCATCAACGAACGCCCGCCAGTGGCATTCCTCGATGCGCTGGAGCGTCGCTTCCAGTTCAAGGTCCCCCGTGAAAACGGCCACAATGTGGTCGAGGCGATTCACGCCATGGCCGAAGGTCGGGCAAAAGTGTTTATCGCCCTGGGCGGCAACTTCGCCCAGGCCACCCCTGACAGCCCACGGACCTTCAAGGCCCTGAGCAATTGCGACCTGACCGTGCAGATCAGCACCAAGCTCAACCGCAGCCACCTGGCCCATGGTAAAGACGCGCTGATCCTGCCATGCCTGGGCCGGACCGACATCGATCGGCAAGCTGAAGGTCCACAAGCGGTGACCGTCGAAGACTCATTCAGCATGGTCCATGCCTCCAACGGTCAGCTGGAGCCGCTGTCGAACCAGATGCGCTCGGAGCCGGCAATACTTGCCGGCATCGCCGCTGCCACGCTGGGCAGCCACCCGGTGGATTGGAACTGGCTGGTGGCGGACTACAGACGCATCCGCGACCTGATTGCCGACACCATTCCCAACTTCAAGGACTTCAACGAGAAGATCAAGAATCCCGGCGGTTTCTATCTGGGCAACAGTGCCGGGGCTCGCAAGTGGAACACCGCGTCGGGCCGGGCCAATTTCCGTCCGAACGTATTGCCCAAGGATCTGGTACACGAACGCACCCGCGCCACTGGCGTATTGCCCGATCTGATCCTTCAATCGATGCGTTCCCATGATCAGTACAACACCACGATCTATGGCCTCAACGACCGTTATCGCGGCGTGAAAGGTCAGCGTGATGTGTTGTTCGTGAACGAAGCCGACATCATTCGCCTGGGCTTCAAGCCGGGGCAGAAGGCTGACATCGTGTCGCTGTGGGATGATGGTGTCGAGCGTCGGGTGAAAGGCTTCACGCTGCTGGCGTTTGATATCCCGGCCGGGCAAGCGGCGGCGTACTACCCGGAAGTCAATCCGCTGGTACCGCTGGAAAGCACCGGGGACGGCAGCCATACGCCGACGTCGAAGTTCGTGGCGATCCGCCTGGAAGCGGCGAGTGAGACCGGGTTGATCATGGCCAAATCGGCTTAATGCGGCGTTTTATCTGGCCTCTTCGCGAGCAGGCTCGCTCCCACATTGAATCTTCTGTAGGCACAGACATTTGTACTCGCTCCGGTCCCACTGTGGGAGCGAGCCTGCTCGCGAAAGCGGTAAGATGTTCAACACGTTTTCCGAATCGAATACTTTCCTAACGCCCACAAAAAAGGCCGTTTTCTCACAAAAACGGCCTATCCGAAGTAGCTAAAGACCGGCGAAAAACACTTAAGTTCCGCCCAAAAAACAGCAACTTATAGAAATGTGCTCAAGTCGTGTTACTCGTCGGATTTCGATTGTCAGGCCCATGCCACAGCCTCAGGATCGCGGCGTCATCCCCTTGAGGTTCCTCCATGAAGTTCTCCTCGATTCTCTTGTTGTCCCTTGGCCTGGTCAGTGGCATTGCTTCTGCTGGCGGCACCACCGAAGCAGGTGTGGGTGGCGCATTGGGCGGGGTTCTAGGCTCGGTCGTCGGCCAGTCAATTGGCGGTAATACCGGTTCCACTATCGGCGCGGCCCTGGGCGGCGCGGGTGGTAGCGCCGTCGGCGCAGACAAACGCAGCCGTGGCGAAGCCGCCATTGGCGGTGCGTTGGGCGCAGCAGGCGGTAACGTGGTCGGCCGCAGCATGGGCGGCACCACCGGCAGCCTGATCGGTTCCGCTGCGGGCGGCGGTGCCGGTGGCGCGCTGGGTAACTATATGGGCAACAAGAGCGATGACGATGACGATGATCATCGCTCCTACCGTGACCGTGGTGATCGTCGTTACTACCGTGATGGCCACCCGGGTCGCGGTCATGCCTACGGCCATCGCAAGCACCACCACAAGCACTACCGCCACCGTCACTGAAACCAAAACGGTTTCGCTGGCAGGTAAAAAAATCGCAGCCCCAGGGCTGCGATTTTTTTTGCCTGAACTAAACCGCCAGACGTTCGAGGGCGTTGCGCAATCCGGCCGGAATTGCCACCGGCTGGTTTGACGCCCGATCCACAAACACATGCACAAAGCGCCCCGCCGCACAGGCCTCGTCCTCCCCCTGTTTGAACACCGCCAACTCATACTGCACCGAGCTGTTGCCCAGTTTGCCTACCCGCAGACCGATCTCGATCCGGTCAGGAAATGCGATGGAAGCAAAGTAATCGCACGCCGAACTCACCACGAAACCCACCACCTCACCATCGTGGATGTCCAGGCCGCCGACTTCGATCAGGTAGGTGTTCACCGCCGTGTCGAAAAAGCTGTAGTAGGTGACGTTGTTCACGTGACCGTAGGCGTCGTTGTCATGCCAGCGGGTAGTGATGGGCTGGAGGTGCGAGTAGTCGGCGCGTTGGGGTATCGGGTTGGACATCAGTGTCGGTTCCTGAGGTTGAGTGGCCAGTTTAAAGCGAACACCGCGTCTTCGTTCTTCGCGAGCAGGCTCGCTCCCACATTTATCGCATTTCAATCAGACAGATAATGTTCAGCCCCCGCCCGTACCTCGGCATAGGGATAATCTTCAAGCGCTGCATACCCGGAAATCGTCCGAACCTTGAGCTTGGTGAACAGCGGCACGCTGATCCCGCACAGAAACCGCGTCACACGCTCCGCTGAAGGCAAGCTGCCAGTGTGCTGCTCATGCCTGTGGATAAAATCGCCGCACAAAGCCTCGAAATTTTTATCCACAAGGGTCGGCAATGCCGGTGGCTCAGGCAGACGCGCCACCTGCCCATGACATACCGAACAATGCCCACACTGCCGAGGCGCATTTTCGTCACCGAAATACTCGGCCAGGCGATAACCCAGGCAATGGTCGGTGGCGAACAGATCGAGCATGGCGTGGATTCGTGCGATTTCGGTTTGCTCATGCCGAGTGAAGTCAGCGTGCAGTTCTTCGCTCAATGCGGCGCTGTCAAAGTCCGATTGCAGCAAGCTGTAGACCTCGGTCATCAGTTTGCTTTCAAGCTCCACCCAGCCCTTCTCCTGAAAGTAATCCAGCGCCTTGACCACCCTGTCGCGCTCAGCCTGATACTGCTCGTACAGCGCATCGAAATTGACCGTGGCCCAAGTCCGGGCGCGGGAGGACGTCTGAATGATCGCCGCGACGAAATCCCTGCGCTCGCCTTCGAAACGGGCCAGCAGTTCCTCCGGTTCCAGCAAATATTTGAAACGGTACTCGGCGTAGTACGCGTAACGCGGGGCGATGATTCCACGCAGTTCCAGCTGAACCAGCAGAGTCTTGAGCGGCAACTGGCGAATGTTGCTGTTGTCCGCCAGCGGCCCCAACAGAAACTCCCACTGCCCTTCAGGCGCGCAAGTTTGCAATTCGTCGAGTACGCGGCGTATGCCATCGCGCTCAGGCGTATCACCGTAGACGAAGTTCTCCAGCACGTTCAGGCTGTCACGATTGGCCAGTACCAGACAGTCGGACGGCTGCCCGTCACGCCCGGCACGACCAATTTCCTGGCTGTAGTTTTCGATGGATTTGGGCAGGTCGAAATGCACCACGTTGCGGATGTCGCTCTTGTCGATGCCCATGCCGAACGCGATGGTGGCAACGATGCAATTGGACTGCCCACCCATGAAGCGCTTCTGGATACCGTCGCGCTGATCGTTTGGCAAACCTGCGTGATAGGCCTCGGCCTGAATGCCGTTCCGACCGAGATGCTCGGCAATGTGCTCGGCGGTTTTTTGCAGGGTGACGTAAACGATGCTCGGCTGGCCGGGACGCTCGCTCATCCACTCAACCAGGCGCCGGCGCTTGTCCTGCCCGCGCACGGGTTCTACCCATAGATAGAGGTTGGGCCGATAGAAGCCGGTGGTCACCACATCCTCGGGAGCGATGGCGAATTTGGCCTGCATGTCGGCGATCACCTTGGGCGTCGCAGTGGCCGTCAGCAGCAGGACTTGAGGGATGTTGAACTGACGTTGGTAGTCCGGGAGCTTGAGATAATCCGGACGGAAGTTGTGACCCCACTCCGAAATGCAATGCGCCTCGTCCACCACCAGCAGCGAGATCGGGACCTGCTGTAAAAAATGGCGGAAGCGCTCGTTTTTCAGGCGCTCCACGGAAATCATCAGGATCTTCAACTCACCAGACCTGGCGCGAGCCATGACATCGCTGGCGTCATCGCGGCTCTGCGCCGAATCGATACTGCCCGCGGCAATGCCATGGCGCTGCAGGAACGCCAACTGATCCTGCATCAATGCCAACAGGGGCGAGACCACCAGCGTCAGGTGCGGCAGCATGACCGCCGATAACTGATAGCACAGGGATTTACCGGAGCCGGTGGGAAAAATCGCCGCCGCCGAACGCCCGGCCAGTACCGCGCTGATCGTTGCTTCCTGACCGGGTCGAAACTGTGGGTAACCGAAAACCTGTTCCAGGGTGTTGTGCATAAGCTGTCACTCCGTTGACCGCTGCGATGGACAAAGCCTAGCCGGCGATCGCAGCGAGTCGAGAAAAGGTCGGGGGCAAAACGATACGCGATGATACAGCGGATGGTCTGGAGGGATGGCAAGGCTTGGGCAATGGATTGACCGGCAGATCGCTTTCGCGAGCAGGCTCGCTCCCACAATGGAATGCATTTCAA